>CAZFAE010000034.1:4619-21578 GCA_964516035.1 uncultured Sphingobacterium sp. | reverse complement strand
CCGGGCTGGCGGCTTATTCGGCCAGTAAAGCGGCTTTACATACCTTAACCGAATGTTTGGCTTTAGAATTTACCGACCGTAAAATTAAAGTGAATGCTCTGGCTTTGGGCTCGGCCCAAACAGAAATGTTGGAGAAAGCATTCCCGGGTTACGAATCGCCGGTTATGGCTTTTGAAATGGGTAAATACATTGCTGATTTTGCCCTTACGGGACACAAATTTTATAATGGCAAAGTATTACCGGTTGCGGTGAGTACGCCTTAATTTTTATACCAAAAGGATTTTCCAGGCGGTGGCTACATCGCCACCATCTAAACATACTTTGGCACGGCTTTGCAGCTGCACCTGTCGGGTAGAAGCATCGCCAATGGTAGCATCCAGTATGTCTTTAATCTCAGGCAACTTTTTAACCGATTCTATTTCTTCTTCAGAAGGCAGGCTTTCTACATTGCCCAATTGCGCCAAATTATTGGCACTTAAAATATGCGACTGACGGATAGCCGATGGCAAAGCATCTATACCAATTCCTAAAGTGGATAAGGGTTTGGCCACCCGAAATAAATTATTTTCGGTTACCCGGCAATACCAATCGCCGCCCAAACGGGCTACCAAGTCAATTTTGGCCTGGTCTATTCTGCCGTTTTCATCCAGAATTTCTTCACGGATATGGATGAGTTTAATTTCGGCTACCACTAAATTTCCGGCTCCTGCCCCATCGCCCAATGGAATAACCTGATTCACTACACATTCTAATTGCACGGGTGCCTCGGCCACTCTTGGCGGAGCTACCAATTCAGATTTCAATTCGGTAAACCCTGCTTTTACAAATTCGTTTACGCCTTTAGGGTATTCGGTACTGGCCAGCGAAGTTTGCTGCACCATATCGTAACTCACCATATTAATCACACATTCGGGTACTTCCAACACATTTTCCAAAGTATGCTTGGTGGTATTGTCTCTCACTCTTCTTGCCGGAGAAAAAACGCAAATGGGCGGATTAGCACTAAAAAGATTGAAAAAACTGAAAGGGCTCAAGTTCACATTGCCTTCTTTATCTATGGTAGAAGCAAAACAAATAGGCCGCGGCGCAATAGCATACTGCAAATAGTTTTGCAGTTCGGCTGGTTTTAAATCGGCAATTTTTAGTGTAAGCATGGCTTTCTTTTTTGTCATCCTGAACAAAGTGAAGGATCTAATCGTTTAGATTCTTCGCTTGCGCTCTGAATGACAAGTGTTTTTTTTATTTCTTTTTCAGTTTCAAAATAGACCAATCGGTATCTACCTTGCGGATGGTATTACTCAAACGGCCTAAGCCGGTAATTTCCATTTCTACCACATCCCCAGGTTGCAGCCATTGCGGTTTAAAATCTGGATTGTTTAACAAGCCGGTACCGTTCAATTCCAGAAAACAGCCGGTGCCTACCGTACCCGAACCAATTACGTCGCCGGGTAAAATATCCACACCATAAGCGCAACGTTCAATAATTTCGGCAAAAGTCCAGTCCATATCTCCAACCGAACCGCTAGAAACTTCTACACCGTTTACCCAGCATTTCATTTTTAAATCGTAACTATTGCCCACGTGTCCTGGTTTTGGGGCAATTTTATACCCCTCCAATTCATCAGGCGTAACCAGCCATGGGCCAATTACGGTCGAAAAATCTTTTCCTTTTGCCGGCCCCAGGTTCAACAGCATCTCTTCCATTTGCAGGGTACGGGCGCTCATATCGTTCATAATCATGAATCCGGCAATGTATTCATCCGCTTCGGCAGCTTTTATATTTCTGCCTTTTTTACCAATTACGATTGAAACTTCCAATTCAAAATCGAGTTTCTCGAAATGGTCGGACATGCATTCAATTTCGCCGGGGCCTTGTATGGCATTGTGGTTGGTAAAATAGAAAATAGGATATTGGTCAAACTCCGGAATCATATCTACTTTCCGGTTACGGCGTGCCGCAGCCACATGCTGGCGGAATGCATAACCATCGCGGCATGAAGTTGGATGCGGAACCGGTGCCAATAATTCGAAAAATATTTCTTCTTTAGCTTCCCGTTGGCCGGATTTCAGCTCTTCATTTATCTTTTTAGCCCGCTCCATTAGCTCTTCCCCGCCTTGTAAAAAGGCATTCATATTATCAGGAATAAGCTTATCGCAGGAGTTGAGATTATAAATATGACCATTTACAAAAACACCTAAATGTTCGCGGTCTTCTGTTTTGTACGAGACTAATTTCATAGTGGAATATGGGGTTAGAACTTAATCAAAACTAAAAAAATAATGCCGATTATCAGCCTGCTTATTTTTTAAGATTTTAGAAGCCTTGGTCTGCCAATTTATACTTAATTTTATTCCAGATTTTCTAACCAATTATCTTTAAAAATATGCCTATATACCATAGTTTAGGACAAATTCCTGCTAAAAGACATACGGTTTTCCGTAAGCCTAACGGGGAACTTTATGCCGAAGAATTAGTTTCAACAGAGGGTTTTTCGAGCCTATATTCTCTCGTTTACCATACGCATCCGCCTACCATTGTTAAAGAACTGGGCGAACCCTATTCGGTAGAGCCTAAAATTGCCCGCGAAAAGCATTTGCGCCATACCAGTTTAATTGGCTTTAATATTAAGCCGGAAGACGATTATTTAAAGAGCCGCAAACCGGTTTTGGTGAACAGCGATTTACATATTTCGCTGGCTGCTCCGCGTAAATCAATGACTGATTATTTTTATAAAAACAGTCAGGCTGATGAAGTGATTTTTATTCACGAAGGAAGCGGAACTTTAAAAACAGGTTTCGGTAAAATCAAGTTTGAATACGGCGATTATTTAATCATCCCGAGAGGTACCATTTACCAAATGGAATTTGATACCGAGCAAAACCGATTATTTATTACCGAAAGTTTCAGTCCTATTCGAACCCCTAAACGTTACCGCAACGAGTGGGGGCAGTTGATGGAACACTCGCCTTATTGCGAACGTGACATTAAGCGCCCCGCCGATTTGGAAACCATTGACCAGGTAGGTGATTTTAAGGTTTTAATTAAAAAACAGGGATTGATTTATCCTTATACCTACGGCACGCATCCTTTCGATTTTATTGGCTGGGATGGCTTCCATTATCCATGGGCTTTCTCTATCCATAATTTTGAACCAATCACTGGCCGGGTACACCAGCCACCTCCAGTACACCAAACGTTTGAAGGTCATAATTTTGTGATTTGTTCTTTCGTTCCCCGTAAATACGATTACCATCCTGATGCTATTCCGGCACCGTATAACCACAGCAATGTAGATAGCGATGAGGTTTTGTATTATGTAGATGGCGATTTTATGAGCCGTAAGAGTGTGGTTAAAGGACAAATTACCTTACACCCCGGCGGCATTCCTCACGGACCACATCCGGGTACGGTAGAAAAATCTATCGGCAAAGAAAAAACTGAGGAATTGGCTGTAATGATTGATCCTTTTAAACCTTTAATGCTAACCGAAGATGCCATTCAGATTGAAGACGAAAGTTATCATAAGAGCTGGCAGCATAATGTGGAGTAAAAGAAGTTAAATAGTCGAAAAGACCGAAAGCCGGAATTAACTCTGAAAATTAAATTTTCGGACTTACGGACTATTTTCGGACTTATGGAACTAGATAGCAACAAGAAACACGAACTCGTAATAAAAAATTAACAACTCGTAATAATCAACATCATACTATGCAAACCGACTTCCTGCCCCTAAACGGCACCGATTACGTAGAACTTTATGTAGGCAATGCCAAACAAGCAGCTCATTATTATAAAACGGCTTTCGGCTTTCAGAGTTTGGCTTATGCTGGACCGGAAACTGGGGTAAAAGACCGTTCTTCTTATGTTTTGGTTCAGAATAAAATGCGTTTGGTTTTAACCACCGCCTTGCAGCCGGAACACCCAATTACAGAGCATGTAAAAAAACACGGCGATGGGG
Source organism: uncultured Sphingobacterium sp. (assembly GCA_964516035.1). GTDB lineage: Bacteria > Bacteroidota > Bacteroidia > Sphingobacteriales > Sphingobacteriaceae > JAIPAN01. Next base: position 17,619 of record CAZFAE010000034.1, on the reverse strand, counting down.
TAAAAATCTTGGCACTTTGGGTAGATGATGCCTATAAATCTTTTGAAGAAACCACCAAACGTGGTGCTAAAGTATATCTGGAGCCTGAAACACTAACCGATGAATTTGGCGAAATCCGCCGCAGCGGTATTTATACTTACGGCGAAACTGTACACTTATTTATTGAACGTAAAAACTATAGTGGTGCTTTTATGCCAGGCTATAAAAAATGGGAAAGCCATTATAATCCGGAACCAACCGGCTTATTATATGTAGACCATTGCGTGGGCAATGTTGGCTGGAACCAAATGAACACCTGGGTAAGCTTTTATGAGGAGGTGATGGGTTTCCGTAATATTTTAACCTTTGATGATAAGCAGATTTCTACCGAATATTCTGCTTTAATGAGCAAGGTAATGAGCAATGGCAATGGTTATGTTAAATTCCCGATTAATGAGCCGGCCGAAGGAAAACGCAAATCGCAGGTAGAAGAATATTTAGATTTTTATGGCGATTCAGGTGTGCAGCACGTGGCTATTGCTACCGCTGATATTGTAGATACCGTAACGCAGTTACAAAACCGTGGCGTAGAATTTTTAAAAGTACCCACCACCTATTACGATGATTTAGAAGCCCGTGTGGGTAAAATTGAAGAAGATATTGAACCGCTTAAAAACCTGGGTATTTTGGTTGACCGCGATGACGAGGGTTACCTTTTACAAATTTTTACCAAGCCTGTAGAAGACCGCCCTACCCTGTTTTATGAAATTATTCAGCGTAAAGGAGCCAAATCTTTCGGCGCCGGAAATTTCAAAGCCCTATTTGAAGCTTTAGAACGTGAGCAGGCTTTAAGAGGTAATTTATAAGTAGTTTTAGTCATTTTAGCAGGATAGCCGGGGATTTATCGCCGGCTATTTTTATATTGGGTTAAAATATATCTTTGTGCTCTTTAATCTATACCTACCTTGAAAAAACGTATTGCCATTTTTGCTTCCGGTTCTGGCTCTAACGCCCAGAAAATTATGGAGCACTTCAAAAAACATGCAGATGTAGAAGTGGCCTTAATTTTAACCAATAATCCGGATGCTTATGTTTTGCAAAGAGCCGACAATTTTGAAGTTCCTGCGCATATTTTTGACAAACAAGAGTTTTATGAAACCGATGATACGGTTCAACTCTTAAAAAATCTGAATATAGATTTATTGGTATTGGCCGGATTTTTATGGCTGGTACCAGATAGTTTATTAAGCGCTTTCCCTCATAAAATTATCAATATTCACCCTGCATTGCTGCCCAAATATGGCGGCAAAGGCATGTACGGCGACCGTATTCATCAGACAGTTTTAGCCAATGGCGATGAAGAATCGGGTATTACCATACATTATGTAAACGAACATTTTGATGAAGGCGAAATCATCCATCAATCGCGTTTCAAAATTGAAGCAGGCGATGATTTGGAGATGATTAAATTCAAAGGCCAGCAGCTAGAGCATCAGTATTATCCAAAAATCATTGAACAGTTGCTCAAAAAAATGAAATAGGTTTAAAATTGCCGGGTTTTCCACTTTAAAAGCTGTGTTCAAAAACCTATCTTAGCGGCTTCAAAACCCTGTTTTAATGAGCCATCCTAAAAAAATTACAAACGCCTTAATATCAGTTTATTATAAAGATAATTTAGAGCCACTTATCAGGCAACTAAATGAAAATGGCGTTACTTTTTTCTCTACCGGTGGCACCGAAAAATTCATTAGAGATTTAGGCATTGAAGTTACGGCCGTAGAAGACCTGACCGGCTACCCTTCTATTTTGGGCGGCAGGGTTAAAACTTTACACCCAAAAGTATTTGGCGGAATTCTGGCCCGCCGCGATTTAAACAGCGACCAGCAGCAATTGGCCGAATTTCAAATTCCGGAAATTGATTTGGTGATTGTAGATTTATATCCATTTGAAGAGACCCTTAAATCAGGTGCCTCAGCCGAAGAAATTATTGAAAAAATAGACATTGGCGGCATTTCATTAATTCGGGCGGCAGCCAAAAATTTTGAAGATGTGGTCATCATTGCATCCAAAGATGATTACCAAACTTTAGGCAATATCCTCCATGAAAATAATGGCGCTACCACATTGGCACAGCGTAAAACATTTGCCCAAAAGGCATTCCATACTTCATCTCATTACGATACGGCCATTTTCAACTACTTTAATACCGAAACGCCGCTACCGGTTTTAAAAATCAGCGAAGAAAAATCGCAAACACTGAGATACGGAGAAAACCCGCATCAGCAAGGCACGTTTTATGGAGATTTGGATGCGCTTTTTACCAAACTGAACGGCAAAGAATTATCATACAATAACCTGGTAGATGTAGATGCCGCTTTGGCTTTAATTGATGAATTTGAGCAGCCTACTTTTGCCATCTTAAAACATACCAATGCCTGCGGCGTGGCTAGCCGAACCAATTTATTCGATGCCTGGACGACGGCCCTGGCCTGCGACCCGGTTTCGGCCTTTGGCGGCGTAATTATTTGCAATGGCGAAATTGATGCGGCAACCGCAAAGGAAATCAATCATTTATTTTTTGAAGTTTTAATTGCGCCTCAGTTTTCTAAAGAGGCCATTGAAATTTTCAGCACCAAAAAGAACCGTATATTATTGCAAAGAAACGAGGTTGAGTTACCTAAAAAACAATTCAAAACGTTATTAAATGGCGTAATTGAACAAGATAAAGATTTGCAGATTGAAGGCCCCGAGCAAATGACGGCGGTTACCGAAGCAAAACCTAGCGCATCTCAATTAAACGATTTATTTTTTGCCAATAAACTGGTAAAACACACCAAATCAAACACCATCGTGTTTGCTAAAAATCAAACCTTATTGGCTAGCGGCGTGGGTCAAACCTCACGGGTTGATGCCTTAAAGCAGGCTATTGTAAAAGCAGAATCATTTGGATTTGATTTAAAAGGAGCAGTAATGACATCCGATGCATTTTTTCCTTTTCCAGATTGCGTAGAAATAGCCGCTGATGCCGGAATTACGGCAATATTGCAACCTGGCGGTTCAATTAAAGACCAGGATTCTATAGCCATGGCCAACCAAAAAGGAATTGCCATGGTAACTACCGGAATCCGCCATTTTAAACACTAAAAAAATCGATAAAAAATATAACTTTACACGAATTAGAATTTAAATAAAGAATGGGAATATTTAACTGGTTTACGCAAGAAATTGCCATCGACCTGGGTACCGCAAATACCCTCATCATCCACAACGATAAAGTGGTGGTAGATGAACCTTCAATTGTTGCCTTTGAACGCAGCACCAACAAACTGATTGCTATTGGGAAACAAGCCATGCAAATGGAAGGTAAAACCCACGAAAATATCGTTACCGTACGTCCGTTAAAAGACGGGGTAATTGCAGATTTTAACGCCGCCGAACACATGATTCGCGGAATGATTAAAATGCTGAACAATGGTAAAGGCTGGTTTTTCCCTTCTTTACGTATGGTTATTTGTATTCCTTCCGGGATTACCGAAGTAGAAAAAAGAGCCGTTCGCGACTCGGCAGAAATTGCCGGTGCCAAAGAAGTTTACCTCATTCACGAACCCATGGCTGCTGCGGTAGGTATTGGTATTGATGTAGAAGAACCGATGGGTAACATGATTATCGATATCGGTGGTGGTACCACAGAAATTGCCGTTATTGCCCTTTCGGGGATAGTTTGCGACCAGTCTATCCGCGTTGCCGGAGATAATTTCGACAGCGATATTGTACAATACATTCGCCGTCAGCATAATATTATGATTGGCGACCGTACTGCTGAGAAAATTAAAATTGAAGTAGGTTCTGCCCTGCCAGAATTGCAAGATCCACCACCAGATTTAGCGGTTCAAGGTCGTGATTTAATGACAGGTGTACCGATGCAGATTACCGTTTCTTATACCGAAATTGCACATTGCCTGGATAAATCTATCTCTAAAATTGAAGAAGCAATTCTAAAAGCATTAGAGATTACTCCACCAGAATTATCGGCAGATATTTACCAAACCGGTATCTATTTAACCGGTGGCGGTGCTTTGCTTCGCGGATTAGATAAACGTATCTCTTCAAAAACCAAATTACCGGTACACGTGGCCGAAGACCCTTTGCGTGCCGTAGTTCGTGGAACCGGCATTGCACTGAAAAACATCGACACCTTTAAGTTTTTAATGCAATAATTTGAGTTATAAGTTGTAGGTTTTAGGTTGTAAGTATTCAATCCAAAACCTGCAACTTACAACACACAACCTCAAACAACAATGCGTAATCTCTGGCTTTTCATCAGTAAGTATAACGCAATCATTCTTTTTGCTATTTTCTTTTCCATTTCTGCGATAATACTCGTTAATAACAACGATTTTCAGCGGGCCAGTGCCTGGAACTCATCCAATGAATTGGTAGCTGCGCAATACCAGAAAATAAACAATTTAAAAAGTTATCTCCGTTTAGGTGCCGTAAATGATAGCCTGGCTGCAGAAAACAGTCGTTTGCGCAATCTCATCCCTACTATCGATACCAACGACCGAACTGAAATACGCAAGGTTAGAGACACAGTCACCAATCAACAATACAGCTACATCACTGCCAAGGTGATTAACAATTCCGTTAATCAGAAAAACAATTACATCACCATTAATCGCGGTAGCCTGCACGGAATAGAAAAAGGGATGGGCGTAATTGGGCCAAATGGCATTGTGGGAATTGTGCTCAACGTATCGCCGGAATTTTCAACCATACAGTCATTACTGCATAGCGAAACCCGCATTAGCGCCAGTTTAAGCAAAACCAAAGCTTTTGGCTCTTTGGCTTGGGGAGCAGGCAACTCCAATTCGCAATTTGCCCTTTTGCAGGATGTACCCAATCACGTAAAAGCAAAAATTGGCGAGCAGGTAATTACTTCAGGTTATTCATTATTTCCTAGCGGGATAGCCATTGGCAGAGTGGTAGAAACCGGCCTAAAAGGCGGAGACAGTTTCTTGAATATCAAAGTAATGCTATCCACCAATTTTGCAACGTTGGCCTATGTTTATGTGGTAAAAAACAATGCTGAAAAAGAACAAAAAAATCTGGAATCGTTAAATAAAACAGAATAATGGGCAGAATTCCAATACATATTGTACGTTTTATCGGTTTGATATTTATCCAGGTTTTTCTGTTAAAAAACATTGGGTTTTACAACCTATCTACACCCTTTATCTACATCGTATTCATCCTTTTACTACCTTTCAGAATACCCAATTTATTGCTATTTAGCCTGGCTTTTATTACCGGTTTAAGCATTGATGTATTTTACGATACGCTAGGATTACATGCTCTGGCTTGCAGCGTGTTGGCATTTGCACGTATTTTATTTATTCGCATCACCGTTCCCGCCGATGAGCAGGATACCGAGCCAGAACCAAGCATGAACCACATGGGCTTCCGCTGGTTTTTCATCTACGGTCTGATACTCACTTTTGTACATCATCTTGCCCTATTTACTTTTGAAGTTTTTCGCTTAGCCGAATTCGGATCTACCTTATTGCGTTCGCTGTTAAGTACATTTTTTACGCTATTTTTGATTCTAGTAATCGAATTCCTGTTTTATCGTAAAAAACTGCGTTAATGAATCCATTCTTTGCCAGAAAGTTCGTCATCCAGGGGATATTTATAGCCGTAACCATCCTCATTGTAGCCCGTTTGTTTTACCTCCAGGTTATCAACGACGAGTTTTTGCTTTCTGCTAACAATAACGTATTGCGAAAAATCATTATTTACCCGGCCCGCGGTGTAATTTTAGACCGGAAAGACCGCATTTTGGTTCAAAATGAACCAGTTTACGATTTAATGGTGATACCAAAGGATGTAAAACCCTTTGATACGATCGAATTTTGCAAATTACTAGACATTAGCAAAGAAAGATTCGATAAACAATTCAAAAAAGCCAAAAATCATTCCATTTACCGGGCATCGGTACTCGAAAAACAATTATCGGCCAAAACTTTTGCTGCTTTTCAAGAAAAATTATACCAGTTTCCTGGATTCTATGCGCTTAATCGTACCGTAAGGTTCTATCCGGATAGCATTGCCGCACAATTTCTGGGCTATATTGGCGAAGTGAACGATAAAACCATCGAAAAATCGAATGGATTTTATTCTAAAGGAGATTATATTGGGATAAGCGGCGTAGAACGCTCGTACGAAGATTTACTCCGTGGCCAACGCGGTGTCCAGAATTTAATGGTCGATGCTTTTAATCGCCCAAAAGGGCATTTTGCCGATGGTAAATATGATACTTTGGCCGTTTCCGGCGAAGGATTACAATCTTCCTTGGATAAAGAATTGCAAAAACTCGGCGAAGAGCTGATGAAGCATAAAATTGGCAGTATTGTAGCCATTGAGCCTTCTTCTGGTGAAATTTTGGCTTTTGTAAGCAGCCCTGGATACAACCCCAACATGATGGTTGGCCGCCAGCGTGGCAACAATTATATGAAACTGCTCAACAATCCGTACAAACCGATGTTTATTCGACCAATACAGGCAGAATATCCGCCGGGTTCTATCTTTAAAATTGTAAATGCTTTGGTAGGCCAGCAATTTGGCTTAATCAATCCGGGTACCACTTTTGTTTGTGGTGGCGGTTATCGTTACGGCAACCGCACCATGGGCTGTACTCACGTTCATGGAGCCACAGACCTTACCCAATCTATTCAATATTCATGCAACACTTATTACGGCTATACGTATAATAAAATGATAGACCATGCCGGCATGCGCTCGGTTGATGCCTATAAACGTTGGCAAGGTGCCGTGGCCAAATTTGGTATTGGTTCTAAATTAGGTATCGATTTACCGAACGAGCGCAAGGGCTTACTGCCCAGTGCAGATTATTATACCAAACGTTGGGGAAGTGATAAATGGGGTTCGAGCTTTAATATTTCGCTTTCTATTGGCCAAGGCGAATTGGGTATTACGCCTTTGCAAATGGCTAATGTGGTGGCCATTGTAGCCAATCGCGGCTATTATTATAAACCCCACCTGATTAAAGCAATTGGAGCTAAAAAGGTGATTAAGAAAGAATATACCCAAAAATTAAGTGCGGGCATTGACCGTTCGCACTTCGATGCGGTTATTGAAGGCATGAGCAGGGTGGTTAACCAGCCAGGCGGTACCGCCATTTATTCTAAAATTCCGGGTATTGAAATGTGTGGCAAAACCGGAACGGTACAAAATCCGCATGGGGCCGACCACTCGGTTTTCTTTGCATTTGCGCCCCGCAATAATCCTAAAATTGCCATTGCAATAGTGGTAGAAAATTCTGGATACGGAGCCACTTGGTCTGCACCAATGGCCAGTTTAATGGTAGAAAAATATTTAAAAGATTCTATCAGCCGGCCGGCGGCGTATAAAGATCGCATTACCCAAGCCAGTTTATTACCGGCTATTAAGCAAAAATTGCAGCCTAAAACTCCGGTTAAAACAGATAGTGCTAAAACTAAAGCCAAGGCAAAACCATAATCAGCATGGCAAATAAACCACGAAATATTCTTTTTAATGTTGACAGGCCTGCCCTGATCATCTTTTTTGTTTTGTGCATTATTGGCTGGCTAAATATTTATGCGGCGGTTTACGATCCCGAGCACCCAAATGTTTTAAGCTTAAGTACCAATTACGGCAAACAGTTTATTTTTATCCTGTCGGCAGGCATATTAGGGGTATTACTGCTCACTTTAGATGTTAAGTTTTTCAGTACGTTTAGTCCTATATTTTATGGGGTAAGTTTATTATTACTGGTGGCTGTTTTAATTGTAGGAAGAAATGTAGGCGGCAACCAGGCCTGGATTCCTATTGGGAGTTTCCGATTGCAGCCTTCGGAGTTTGCCAAGTTTTCTACCTGTTTGGTTTTGGCGCAATACCTGTCTAACACCAATCTAAAAACGCAGAACGTATTTGCACAACTCATTTCTGCTATGATCATTTTCATCCCGGTAGGTTTAATTATGCTGCAACCTGATACCGGCTCTGCCCTTACTTTTCTTTCGTTGATATTTGTATTATACAGAGAAGGTTTATCCGGTTACTTTTTAGTAATTGGGGTAATGGCTATTATCCTGTTTGTGCTCACTTTATTACTCAGTAAAATTATATTAATATCGGGTTTAATTTTGCTTGCCGCATTTTTGATTTACCAGCTGCGTAAAAGAAAACAGTGGTTTAAACCCATCATTATCGGAGCTATTTTATCCATTGCCTTTATTTTTACTGTAGATTTTGCCTACAATAACATCTTAAAATCGCATCAGCGGACCCGTATCGATGTGCTATTAGGAAAGGTGGAAGATTTACGTGGCCAAGGTTATAATGTAAACCAATCTAAAATTGCGATTGGTTCTGGCGGGGTTTGGGGCAAAGGATTTTTACAGGGCACCCAAACTAAATACGATTTTGTACCCGAACAAAGTACCGATTTTATTTTCTGTACAGTGGGCGAAGAATGGGGTTTTGTGGGCAGTTTGGTGGTGGTTGGATTATATCTTTTCCTTTTGCTTAGGATTATTTTTATCGCCGAAAGGCAACGCTCTTCTTTTTCAAGAATTTACGGCTATGGCGTAGCTTCTATCCTATTCTTCCACTTTTTTATTAATCTGGGGATGACTATTGGCTTGGTGCCGGTAATCGGAATTCCATTGCCTTTTATCAGCTATGGCGGTTCTTCGCTTTGGGGTTTTACTATTTTATTGTTTATCCTGTTGAGGCTGGATGCCAACCGGATGGGTATTATTTAGCGAAACGGCGATTTAATAGCTCGTAAAAACGGTCGGCGGTATTGCTTTGTTCCGACCATTTATATTTTTCTATATAATTGGTTTTCAAATACTGATCGGCAGACTGAAAATCTTCCAAACGGTTCAAGGTATCAATCGCTTCCTGGTAAGCCAAAGAATAGCCGCTAAACAAATCTTTTACAAAAAGCATTTTATCGTTCAGGTTGATAATTGATTTGAGGTCTTTTACGGGTTCCTGACTAAATCGTGTGGCCAGATTGTGTTCTGTTTTACTACCCATCAAATCGTTTAATGTAGGTTTAACAGTATCGGCAATGGCAGTTTCTGTTATCGTTTCCTGATGCACCCGGATTTCTACAACTTCTTCTACCTGCTCAGCAATAATTTCTGTTAAAACGGGTTCTTGAATGGGTTCCGAAACCGGCATGTGCGTATAAACCGGTTCTTCCAGCACTTCCACATCTGGCTCTGGTAGTTCATCTTCCAGCTCAGGCAAATCTTCCAAAATGCCTATCACCGTTTTTTCTTCGGGCGCAGTTGGTGCCTCTGCCTGATTTATTTTTTGTAAGATTAAGGCATGATCAGAAAGAAACTTCGAGTTGGCGATAAAAAGCTCCAATTCAATGGCATCAATTGGCTTAGTATGCAGTGCAAAGCGTTCAGTTTGCTCCTGCAAATCAGCAATAATTTCATCTATTTTTCGAAGTATCGCTATTCTATCCATTCTTAATGTACTTTAAATGTGCTTTAATCCTTTCAAAAATAGCATTTAATTCTGATATTAGCCGGGCTTGCAAAAGCTTTAAAAAACCTCATTCATGCTCTATACCGAACACAATTTTAAACGCAAACATCAAATATCAGGCAGTATTGAAGTGATTTGCGGTTCGATGTTTTCGGGTAAAACAGAAGAGCTGATTCGCCGTTTACGCAGAGCGCAGATTGCGCAATTGAATGTAGAGATTTTTAAACCTAAAACTGATACCCGCTACGATGATACAGACGTGGTATCGCATAACGCCAATTCCATTCCTTCTACTCCGGTAGAAAATTCGTCTTCTATATTATTATTGGGAGCCAATACCCAGGTGGTGGGTATTGATGAAGCTCAGTTTTTTGACGATGCTTTACCAGAAGTTTGTACGCAATTGGCCAATCGTGGTATCCGGGTAATTATTGCAGGTTTAGATATGGACTTTTCTGGCAAACCTTTTGGCCCAATGCCCGCCTTAATGGCTATAGCCGAAGATGTAACTAAAGTACATGCCATTTGTCTGCAATGTGGTGCTCCGGCAAATCACTCCTATCGTACGGTAGCCAGCGAAAGCACCATTTTATTGGGCGAAAAGGATAGCTATGAGCCCCGTTGCCGGGATTGTTTTAATTCTTAATTTTTTAATAATATTTGTTACCCACGATTAAAAACGTGGGCTGTTAAACCTAATGCAAAACATAACCCACGGTTTTAACCGTGGGAATAAAAATCAATCGTATTGAAATGGTTTCAACCATTTCTAATCTTCAGAAAATCCATATAATTTAATAAAACGTTGATATTCTTGTTCAAAAGCAACTTTTGCATGATGCTGCTTTTGGCGCTTGATATATCTAAAAACCGAATCTGCACCAGATTCACTCACCGAAAAAGCAGCATAACCCGTTTGCCAGGCAAATTTATCAGGAATCAAATCTTGTTCATTTATAAAATGAGAACTGCTCCCTTTAACTTGTTTGATCACTTCAGCAATTGACTTTTTCGGATTGAATAAAACTAAACAATGGATATGATCGGGCATGCCGTTAATAATACTCACCGTGCAACCAAGCTCAATAAATTGTTTTCGGATATAATCATAAAGCTTTTGTTCGATATTAGATGTGATCAAAGGCAATCTGTCTTTGGTCGACCAAATAGCATGTATCCATATTTTATTAAATGAATGCATTCGATAATAATCTAAACCGTTGAAACGGTTTAAAACCTCCTTTATTATTTCACCATGATTGAAATCATACTATCCCACGATTGAAATACTATTTTCCCACGATTGAAATCGTGGGCTATCAAATTAATTTTTAACCAAAACAACATAGCCCACGGTTTAAACTGTGGGCTATGAATTAATACAATCGATTAAATGGTTTTAACCATTTAAAATAAGATCAAAAAATGATTTTGTGGCGGTTTCAATATTCGATGTGTTTTCCAAAGCCTGAATATAGGCACTACCAATAATGGCCCCATTGGTGTTTTCACAGGCCGTATCAAAAGTATATTTATCCTTAATGCCAAAACCCACCAGAAGCGGATTTTTCAAATTCAATTGCTTTAGTTTATCTAAATAACTGCCTACCGCACTAAAATCCTGATTAGATCCCGTTAAGGAAGAAGACGAAACCGCATACAAAAATCCACTGCTCAATTCATCCAGTTTTTTAATCCGGGCTTCCGAAGTTTCGGGAGTTACCAAAAAGATAAAATCTAGGCCATGCTTTTTAATGATGGCACCAAATTCGTTTTCAAATTCAAACATGGGTAAATCGGGAATAATTAAGCCATCTACACCCACGGCAGCGGCTTCGGCACAAAACTGCTCAAACCCGTATTGTAAAACCGGGTTTAAATAACCCATCAACACTACCGGAACCTGAATATTTTTTCTGAAACCTTTCAACTGCTCAAATAATACCGGAATGCTCATGCCATTTTCTAAGGCCTGAGCGCTGCTGGCCTGAATAACCGGTCCGTCGGCCAAAGGATCGCTGTAAGGCATACCCAATTCAATCAGATCGGCACCATTGGCCTGCAAAGCCTGTATTACCGTTAAAGTGCTATCTAAATTTGGATAACCGGCAGTGCAATACACATTCAGCACCCGCTGGGGTTTACGCTCAAATAATTCTTGTATTCTACTCATTACATTTTATCCATTACTTGCATATAGGTAGCCAGGTCTTTATCGCCACGACCGCTTAAACAAATTACTACCCTATCATCGGGTTTAAATTTGATGTCATTCAATACCGCAAAAGCGTGTCCGGTTTCTAAAGCCGGAATAATGCCTTCGGTTTTAGCTACATGGAAAGAAGCATCCAAAGCTTCTTCATCGGTGGCACTTAAAAATGTCCCGCGACCGCTGGTGTACAAATGCGCATGCATGGGCCCGATTCCGGGATAATCCAAGCCGGCAGAAATGCTGTGCGGTTCTTCCACCTGTCCGTCTGAATTTTGCATCACCAAACTTTTACTGCCATGCAGAATGCCGGAACGACCCAATTGCGTGGTTGCGGCGCTCATTCCACTATTTACGCCATGCCCGGCGGCTTCTACTGCCAATAAAACCACTTCTTCATCTTCTAAAAAATGATAAAAAGCACCGGCTGCATTGCTTCCGCCACCCACACAGGCAATTACGTGTGTAGGCAATTCGGAACCTGTTTTTTCTAGCAATTGCTTGCGAATCTCCTGACTGATGACACTTTGAAAACGGGCCACCATATCCGGGTAAGGATGCGGACCCACTACGCTGCCAATAATATAATGGGTATCATGCGGATGGTTGATCCAATCGCGGATGGCTTCGTTGGTAGCATCTTTTAAAGTTTTGCTACCGCTAATTGCAGGAACTACCGTGGCGCCCAGCATTTTCATTCGGGCCACATTGGGTGCCTGGCGTTCAATATCTTTTTCGCCCATATAAACAATGCATTCCAAACCTTTAAGGGCACAAACGGTAGCCGTGGCCACGCCATGTTGACCGGCACCGGTTTCGGCAATGATGCGTTTTTTACCCAAACGTTCCGCCAGTAAAATCTGGCCAATGGTATTGTTAATTTTATGCGCTCCGGTATGGCAGAGGTCTTCGCGTTTTAAGAAAATTTGCGTGCCGTATTGCTTGCTCAATCGCTCTGCATAAAACAAGGGCGTTGGGCGACCTACATAATCACGCAATAGATGCTCGAATTCTTCCTGAAACTGTGGCTCAGCAGTAATTTGCAGGTATTTAGCCAGTAATTCTTCTACATTGGGGTGAAGCATTTCGGGGATATACGCTCCACCAAATTCGCCGTAATAACCTGCCTCGCTGGGCGATGTATATTTATTGTTCACACTCATGATTTTAAATCATTAATAAATTGCTGCACTTTTTTAAGGTCTTTGAGGCCCGGTTCTATTTCAAAACGACTGTTCAAATCTACCGCCCAAAGTTTATTTT
>CAZFAE010000034.1:0-4519 GCA_964516035.1 uncultured Sphingobacterium sp. | reverse complement strand
GGTTCTATTTCAAAACGACTGTTCAAATCTACCGCCCAAAGTTTATTTTTCGGTAGTTCTGCGGTCAAATTTTGGATGGCTTTCGCATCCTCCGGGCCGATGCCCCCGCTTAAGAAAAAAGGCTTTTTTATGGGATGCTTATTTAATAGCGACCAATCAAAAGGATGGCCGGTTCCGCCAAATTCTTTCGCAGAGTTTGAGCCGCTATCGAACAGGAAATAATCTACCGAATGCTGGTAAGCTTCCAAGTCAACACCTTCAGTTAAACGGAAAGCTTTAATCACCGGAATCCAGGCAGAAATTTCGGCACAAAATTCGGGGCTTTCATTGCCATGAAGCTGAACTAGATCCAGATCAAAATCTTTGATCTGTTTGAAAATCTCTTCTTCGGTAGCATCTACAAAAACACCTACTTTTTTAAGGGTCAATTCTAAATCCTGAACAGCTTCGTTGTTCAGCTCAAAATTTAACACACATCTGGGGCTCTTGGGGTAAAAAATTAATCCCGCCATTTGAACGCCCATCGCATCCAATTGCTCCAACTGATCTATGCGGGTAATGCCACAAACTTTTATTTGCATGATGCTGATTTTAAATCGTTTATAAATCCGGCGAAAGCCGCACCTGGATCTGCTTGTTTCATAAAAGTTTCACCAATAAGAAAACCATGGAAACCGTTTTCTTTTAGGTACAAGATGTTCTCTATCTGGCTGATGCCACTTTCCGCGATCTTTATCCGGTCTCCTATTTGTGCCGATAAACGGATGGAATGTTCCAAATCAACTTCAAAAGTTTTGAGGTTACGGTTATTCACTCCTACCAAATCTACTTCGGAGCAAATATGCTCCAATTCTTCTTCGGTATGTAATTCTAATAGCACCTCTAAACCTAAGTTTTTTGCAAAAACAGCCAATTCTTTTACCCTCTGCGGGGATAAGCAGGCGGCAATAAGCAATATCACATCTGCACCGTGGGCTTTGGCTTCTAATATCTGGTATTCATCGATGATGAATTCTTTGCGCAAAAGCGGAATTTGATTAAACCGGGCATCCTCCACATCTTTTAAACTGCCGCCAAAAAATTGCTCATCACTCAAAACAGAAAGCCCAGATGCACCAAATTGAGCATAAGCTGCCGTAACTTCTGCTACCGAAACCTGATCGTTGATTATTCCTTTGGATGGAGATTTTCGTTTAAATTCGGCGATGATTCCGGTTTTAGTTTGATCTAAAACAAAAGCTTTTAAAGAAAGTGTATCTCTTGCAAACAAAGGGCTTTGCTCTAATTGCTCAACAGTTCTCTGAGCTTTGCTTTGTGCAACAAACTGCTGTTTATAAGCGATAATTTGATCTAAAATATTCATGATTGCAAAGCGATTAATTGTTGAAAGCCCTGATAAGCTTTACCAGAAAGCAGACTGTATTGCGCAGCGGCAAAGGCATCTTCGTAATTTGAATAAGCACCCATACCCTGCATGGCGGTGGCCGCATTGGCCAACACCACGGCGATTTGAGCCGGAGTAGCTTTATTTTGCAAAACATCCAGAAAAATCTGAGCAGCTTCGGCCACGGTTTCGCCACCGCTAATATCTTCGGCCTGCACCAGGCAATGACCGAGTTCCTGTGCCGATTTAATGTATTCGCCAGTGGAATTAATCAATTTAGTATCTCCCGTTAGGGAAATTTCATCGTAACCTTCCAAGCTGTGCACAATGCTGAAGGCTCTTTGATCTTGCTGTAATAAATAAGTGTAAATACGAGCCATTTCGAGGCTGTAAACCCCAATTAGCTGGTAAGCGGGCTTGGCGGGATTAACCAGTGGGCCGAGCATATTGAATACGGTACGAACTCCCAATTCTTTACGAATGGGGGCCACGTTTTTTAATGCGGGATGAAATAATGGCGCATGCAGAAAAGTAAAGTTAGTATAGTCTATTTCTCTGCGAAGGGCATCACTTTCGTTCTTAAAACGATAGCCTAAATACTCCATCGCATTGGATGCACCGCTAATGGAGGAAGCCCCATAATTGCCATGTTTAGCCACCTTAAAGCCGGCGCCGGCCACTACAAAACAAGCCAGCGTAGAAATATTAAAAGTATTTTTTCCGTCGCCGCCGGTGCCTACAATATCTATGGCCTGGTATTCTTCTAAATTTACAGGCACACATACTTCAAGCAAAGCTTCTTTAAAGCCCTGAAGTTCATCAATGCTAATGCTACGCATTAAAAAAACGGTCATTAAGCTTGATAACTGGCTGTTATTGTATTGACCTTTGGCGATGTTGAGCATGAGGGTTTTGGCCTCTGCTTTGTCCAGCGTTTTGTATTCGAAAAGGTTATTTAATAGCTGTTTCATCTTTTTAACCAGTTGCTAATCATTAATTCGCCCTGGGGTGTGAGTACACTTTCTGGATGAAATTGTACGCCCTGAACGTCGTACGTTTTATGCTGCAAAGCCATGATATAGTCTTTTTCATCCCTGGCTGTAATTTCCAATTCGGCAGGGAAGTTTTTGTCGCTTACAATCCAGCTATGATAGCGGCCAACTTCAAAACTATTATCCAATCCTTCAAATAAAGGAGAGGTGATTTGAGTTTTGAAAACCGGTGTAGCCACGCCATGATACACGGTATCGAGATTAATCAGTTCTCCGCCAAAAGCTTCGCCAATGGCCTGCTGACCCAAACAGACGCCTAAAATGGATTTCGTATCGGCGTAAGCATTAATCAAAGGCAATAATAAACCTGCTTCTGAAGGAATGCCCGGCCCCGGAGAAAGTAGGATTTTATCAAATTCGTTCACTTCTTCGAGGCTTATTTCATCGTTACGACGAACAGTAACCCGCTCTCCCGTAATTTTTTCGAGCAAATGCACCAAATTATAGGTGAAAGAATCGTAATTATCGAATACTAAAATTTTCATGATATGCTCCCGGCTTGTACAATGGCTTTTTTCAAAGCATTGAGTTTATGGTTTACTTCGGCCAATTCGTTTTCGGGCTGGCTGGCGGCCACTACGCCTGCTCCGGCCTGGTAATAGAGTGTATGGTTTTTACTCAAAAACGTTCTGATCATGATGGCTTGGTTACAATCGCCGTTAAGGCCAATGGCTCCAATGCAGCCGCCGTAATATCCACGTGGTGTAGTTTCCAATTCGTGAATGAGCTGCATGGCTTTGTATTTGGGCGCTCCGCTCAAGGTTCCGGCCGGAAAGGTTTTGGCCAGTACTTCAAATGGATTGGTTCCGGGGCGAATTTTTCCTTTTACTTCGCTCACCAAATGAATCACGTGAGAATAATAATGCACTTCGCGGAACTGTCTCACTTCTACTTCTTCGCAAACCCGACTTAAATCGTTGCGGGCTAAATCTACCAACATCACGTGTTCGGCCTGCTCTTTGACATCGGCTTGTAATTGTTCGGCGGCACGGCGTTCGGCGACTTCATCGCCACTGCGCTGGATAGTGCCGGCAATGGGATGCACAGTAGCTTCGCCATTCTTAATAATTAATTGAGATTCTGGCGAAGAGCCCATCAATTTATAATCGCCGTAATCGAAAAAGAATAAATAAGGCGATGGGTTGATATTGCGTAAAGCCCGGTAGACGTTGAATTCATCGCCAATAAAAGCCTGCTCAAACCTACGACTCAAAACCAACTGGAAAACATCGCCGCGAAGGCAGCTTTTAATACCCTGCGCTACTTTATCCCGGTAGGTTTGATCATCTATGTTTGAGCTTTCTGCTCCGCTGGCCTGAAATGGATAAACCGGCACATCTTTACTTTTAATGAGCGATTCTAGCAAATTGAGTTCACTTTTTAATCCTTCAATTTTATTTTCACAAATAGTTAATTCGTCTTTAAAATGATTGATCACGATGACGTATTGGTATAAACGGTAACGCATCAGCGGGATGCTTAAAGATGCAGCCTGGGTATCTATATTTTCAAAAAACGGAATGGCATCGTAGCTGGTATAACCGTAAAGAGTTTGGGCAAATTTTTCTTCTTTGCAGCCACTATCCTTCAACTCAAATCGCTGAACAAAATCCTGCAATAGCTCTGGGATATTTGCATTGGCTTGCATTTGTACTTTCTCCGAATTTTGTCCCGGCAGTTTATATTCTATACTCGAATAATCGCTGATTTCTATCCCTGCAATGGCATTTACTCCGATAAAGGAATAACTGTTTTCGGCTGCATGAAAATCGGTGCTTTCCAACAAAATAGTATCTCTGAACCGATCGCGTAGGCGCAAATAAATACCAACCGGTGTATATACATCGGACAGGTGTTTGGTGCAAATAGTTTCTATCTTGATTTTGTTCATGGATATAAAATAAAAAACCCCGGACGTAGCCGGGGTTCTGTATATGTTAAAATATAGCAATAGCCTTAGCTAACCCCAGGAGAGTTGTGCAGCCACCACCAATTTTGTTTTGTGTTCATTTTCATTACGTAGCAAATATGAAGTACTGTTACGACAATTGCAAATTATTTTATTTATTAGTCAGGTTAATTT
>CAZFAE010000033.1:0-21665 GCA_964516035.1 uncultured Sphingobacterium sp. | reverse complement strand
CTTTATCAAGCAATAGAGATTTCTCACCCGATAAATCGTTCCGCAAGCTTGCGGAACGAAATGACGGTGTCTTTTAAGCAACAATACCTTCTAAAATAGCAATGGCCTGTGATAAATTTTGCACCCCATCAAAAGCAATGCGCAACGTATCTTTCACCTCTCTTAAGTTACAAGCCCGTGGGTTGGCCTGTACAAATTGCAGCACCCGGCCAAAGGCTTCTGTTTCAAAATACGGCGATTGTTTATTGCTGATAAAATAGCCCCGGAGCATATTTTTCTTGAGAGATATTTTTTCGAAGCCGATGGATTTACCCAGCCATTGCAAACGTAAAGTGTTAAACAATTCTTTAACCACTTGCGGTACCGGACCAAAACGGTCTAACAATTGCTGCTCAAATTTAACCAGCTGCTCTTCGTTTTCAATTTGCGAAATGGCGCTGTATAAATTATAGCGTTCGCCAATATTGGTTACATATTCGTCCGGAATGAGTACTTCCTGGTCGGTATCAATTTGGGTAAACGTAACAAAACCACGTTTCTGCTCTTCGGCAAACAAACCCTTAAATTCATCTTCTTTCAATTCCTGGATGGCCTCATCCAGAATTTTATGGTACATCTCAAAACCAATTTCGGCAATAAAGCCGCTTTGTTCGGCGCCCAATAAGTTTCCGCTTCCGCGGATGTCTAAATCACGCATGGCCACATTAAAGCCGCTGCCCAGTTCAGAAAACTCTTCGATGGCGCTGAGGCGCTTGCGGGCTTCGCTGGTAAGCGTACTTAGCGGCGGGCTCAATAAATAACAGAATGCCTTTTTGTTAGACCGGCCCACCCGGCCACGCATTTGATGCAAATCGCTTAACCCAAACATGTGCGCATGGTTAATTATAATAGTATTGGCGTTCGGAATATCCAGTCCAGCCTCAATAATGGTGGTAGCCACCAGCACATCCGTTTCGGCGTTCACAAACTTCAGCATCACATCTTCCAGGGCATCGCCCTCCAGCTGACCGTGGGCAATGCCAATACGTGCTGAGGGCACTAATTTTTTAATCAATCCGCCCAATTGCGGTAAATCCTGCACTCGGTTATGGATAAAGAAAATTTGTCCGCCACGGGCCAGCTCAAACTCCACTGCTTCTTTAATCAGTTTATCATTAAATACATGCAATTCGGTATCCACCGCTTGGCGGTTGGGCGGTGGCGTGCTGATAATGCTCAAATCGCGGGCACCCATTAAAGAGAAGTGCAGGGTACGTGGAATTGGGGTAGCGGTCAGTGTCAGCGTATCTACATTTACCCTAAACTGTTTCAGTTTCTCTTTAACACCTACGCCAAATTTCTGCTCTTCATCAATAATCAATAAGCCAAGGTCTTTAAATTTCACATCCTTGCTCACCAAACGGTGCGTACCAATAATGATATCCACCTTGCCATCGGCCAGTTTCTGTAAGGTTTCTTTATTCTGAGCCGTCGTTTTAAAACGGTTGATATAATCTATGGTGCAGGGAAATTCCGCCAGGCGGGCGGTAAAGGTTTTAAAATGCTGCTGTGCTAAAATGGTGGTTGGAACCAAAATGGCGGCCTGCTTGCCATCCGCAACGGCTTTAAACGCGGCCCTGATGGCTACCTCGGTTTTACCAAAACCCACATCGCCGCAAATCAGTCGGTCCATGGGGTGTGGCGCTTCCATATCTCTTTTAATATCGGCAGTAGCCTTCTCCTGGTCCGGAGTATCTTCATAAATAAATGAAGCTTCCAGTTCGGTTTGCAAATACGTATCCGGATTAAAAGCATTACCCACCTGAGCTTTACGCTGAGCGTACAGTCGGATGAGGTCTCGGGCAATATCCTTAACCTTTTTCTTGGTCGATTTTTTGAGTTTATCCCAGGTATCGGTACCCAATTTATTCATTTTTGGGATGGCGCCCTCTTTACCCGAAAACTTGGCAATGCGGTTTAGGGAATTGATGTTTACGTACAGCAAATCATTATCGGCATACACCAAACGAATCATTTCCTGGGTTTTTCCGTTCACCTCCACTTTTTCGAGGCCGGCGTATTTACCCACCCCATGGTCGATATGCGTAATGTAATCTCCGGGTTTTAAATCTCTTAAATCCTTTAAAGTAATGGCTTGCGAACGGACATAGCCTTTTTTGAGTTTGTATTTATAGTAACGGTCAAAAATCTGGTGGTCGGTATAGCAGGCTAGGCTTTGGTTGTGGTCTAAAAAACCTTCCCGTAAGGAAAGATGAATAGGCGTAAACTGAACCGTTTTGTCAATATCTTCAAAAATGCTGTAGAGGCGTTCTGCCTGTTTTACCGAATCGGTGAAAATATAATTCTCTGTTTTTTCTGATTCGTTTTTTTTGAGATTGTGAATCAGCAGGGTAAAATCTTTATTAAATGAAGGCTGCGGACTGATATTGGACCCAATAATCTGGCTTGGTGTGTAAAAAAACTGCTTGCCAAATTCTACTACGGGAAAATCATGAAGCTGGTCGGCCAACATTTTTTCGTCTATAAACTGAAATTTGGGGTCTACCCACTCCGGGTTTTCGGCTTTATCCTTATCGGGAATTCCTTTCCATAAATCTTTGGCTTTTTTATAGCCTTTGCCAATAACATCCAGTGTAAACTGAACATCTTTAAACCAGATTTGGCTATCGGGTTCTATATATTCAAGCAGAGATATTTTACTGCCATTCAGAAATTTGGCCTGTACGTTAGGCACAATGGTTATGTTTTTGAATCGCTCTACCGAAAGCTGGTCTTCAATCTCAAAATCGCGGATACTTTCTACGCTATCTCCCCAAAACTCTACGCGGTAAGGCCGCTGATGCGAAAAAGAAAAAATATCTACAATACCTCCCCGTACGGCAAACTGGCCAGGAGCATACACAAAATCAACTCGGTCAAAATCATAGCCGCTTAAAAATTCGGCCATAAAATCAATATCCAGTTTATTGCCTTCGGTAATTTCGAGGGTGTTTTTTTCTAGTGCTTCGCGATTAATTACTTTTTCGCTCAACGCTTCGGGATAAGTCACAATTAACTTTCCGTATTCGCTGGCTAGTTTCAATTCATTCAATACCTCGGCACGCTGTAAAACCATTGCACTATCAGGCTGGGTAAATTCAAATGCTTTGCGGTAAGAAGCGGGGAAAAACAGGATTTCTTTTTCGAGAAGATTTTCTAAATCGCTGAGGAAATAAGCGGCCTCTTCGCGGTCGGGGAGTACAAAAACAGTTGACTTATGTTGCAAAAAGTACAAAGCTATCGCCAGCATCGCATCACTCGACCCGACGAGACCTTTGAGGTGTACCCTGGCATTTTTACCCGAATTTAGCGCTTGGGCCAATTGAGTTGTACGAGGGTCATCCTTATACCGATGTAAAATTTCCCTAATGTTCACCAATCCTTATTTCGCTGCAAATATACCAAGCCAAACAACATTTTAACTTATTTGCTGTTTAATCTTTATACCAATTACCAAATCATGAATAATGCAATTAAATACGGAGTAATTATTGGGGTTTTAAGCGCTCTCTGGATTATTCTCATGCACGCCTTCGGTTATTATCAGTTCGGCTCCAATGGCCCTAAAAACATCACCAAGATGGAATACTTATCTATATTAATTCCATTTTTAGGGCTTTACTTTGGTATTAAACGTTATCGAAAAACACATTATAAAGACAAAATGAGTTTTTTTGAAGGCATGATGCAGGGCTTCAAAATGATGCTGGTGGGAGGTGTTTTGTACATGGCTACACTCAGTATTTATTTGAGATATACCCATCAGGTTACCTTAGAGCTCGATTATATGCAACGCATTGCTTCGGTAGGTGTAGTGGGCATTTTATTGGTTTTAGTGGTATCTTTATTATTGATGACCAGGCCAAAAAATTTATAAATGCGCATAAGAACTCTTCCTATTGAATTGATTTTCTGGATTAGCGCCCTCACCTTGCTGGCTTTTGCTCAGCCCGGAAGTGCTCATTTTACCTTATGTCCTTTGGCTAATTTGGGTATCAGCTGGTGCCCGGGTTGTGGATTAGGCCGTTCCATTACTTATTTATTTCATGGAGATTTTAAACAATCTTGGCAATTGCACTGGCTGGCTATACCCGCTTTAGGTATTTTGGCTTATCGTATATTTCAGTTAAGCCATCAATTTATACTATCTTTAAATCAAACCAAACAAGCTTAATATGCATCAGCAATCATTCATCCAGTTTCGCGGCATTACACCCGAAGAGCTGCAATACCTGGAACAATTAACCAGTGGTTTAACCGAACAGCAAGCCAAAAACTTTGTGATGCTGTATTCCAATAAGCGTAAAAACCCGCAGGATATTTTATTGTTCACCTTATTGGGATTTGTAGTT
Source organism: uncultured Sphingobacterium sp. (assembly GCA_964516035.1). Lineage (GTDB taxonomy): Bacteria > Bacteroidota > Bacteroidia > Sphingobacteriales > Sphingobacteriaceae > JAIPAN01. The sequence continues at coordinate 17,274 of CAZFAE010000033.1, read as the reverse complement.
GTTGCCGGTGTTCAACGTTTTGTTATTGGCCAAATTGGCATGGGCGTTTTATACTTATTAACCGGCGGATTATGTTTAATAGGCACCCTGGTTGATCTAATAAATCACAAATCCCTTACCCAGGAATATAACCAGAAAGTAGCACTTGATTGTGCGCAAATGGCCCGCATGATTAATTAATTTGGATGAAATTAAAAGAACTAACTCATTTTTTAGAAACCCTGGCACCCCTGGCTTTTCAGGAAGATTACGATAATTCTGGTTTAATTGTTGGCCATCAGGATACAGAAATTAAAGCGGCGCTTATTTCTTTAGATTGTACCGAAGCCGTGCTTGATGAAGCTATTGGAAAAGGCTGCAACTTAATTATTTCTCATCATCCCATTGTTTTTAAAGGACTAAAAAAGTTTAACGGCAAAAACTATGTAGAGCGTGTGGTGATGAAAGCCATCAAACACGATATTGCCCTTTATGCCATCCATACCAATTACGATAATGTTTTACACGGCGTAAACCGGGCGCTTTGCGAAAAAATAGGCTTAAAAAACCTAAGCATTTTAGCACCCAAGACCGGAATCATTAAAAAACTGATTACCTATTGCCCATTAGCTCATGCTGATAAAGTGAGACAGGCTTTGTTTGCCGCCGGTGCCGGGCAAATTGGCGATTATAGCGAATGCAGTTTTAATGCTGAAGGTACCGGAACTTTTAAAGCCGGCCCCAATGCCGACCCTTTTGTAGGAAAAATTGGCGAACAGCATCGCGAAAGCGAAACCAAAATAGAGGTAATTTATACTGCCGATATAGAAAGTCAATTGATTGCCGCCCTGCTTCAAGCCCACCCTTACGAAGAGGTGCCTTACGAGTTTTTCTCCCTGGATAATGCCCATCAGGAAGTGGGTTCGGGTATGTTGGGGGAATTAGAAACCGAACAGGATGAAATCGCTTTCCTGAAAATGGTAAAAGCCAAATTGGGTTCATCGGTTATTCGCCATACGGAGCTATTGGGCAAAAAAGTAAAAAAAGTAGCGGTTTGCGGCGGTGCCGGAAGTTTTCTGTTACCACAAGCCATACGTGCCGGTGCCGATATTTTTATCAGCGCCGACTATAAATACCATGAATTTTTTGATGCCGACAGCCGGATTGTGATAGCCGATGTAGGTCATTACGAAAGCGAACAGTTTACGCAAACGCTTTTGTTTGAAAGTATTACCAAAAAATTTCCTAAATTTGCACTCCATTTAACAGAACAGCATACAAATCCCATCAATTATTTAATATAATGGAACAAACCGTAGAACAAAAGTTGCAAGCCCTATTCGAATTGCAAACTGTACACACCCAGGTGGATAAAATCCGTCAGATTCGTGGCGAATTGCCTGTTGAAGTTTCTGATTTAGAAGACGAAGTGGCCGGTTTAGAAACCCGTATCCAGAAAATTAAAAACGAGTTAGACGATCTGGAAGATGCGATTGTAACTCGTAAAAATAACATGAAAGAGGCTGCAGCAGCCATCAAAAAATACGAAACCCAACTAAACGAGGTTAAAAACAACCGCGAATACGAGGCAATCACCAAAGAAATCGAAATTCAGGGATTAGACATCCAGGTTTCTGAAAAGAAAATCAAAGAATTCGGTTACGATATTACCACTAAAACTGAGGTTTACGAAAAAGCCATTGCCGATTTAGAAGACCGCAAAAAAGATTTAGATCTTAAAAAATCGGAGTTAGACGTAATTACCGCCGAAACTCAGAAAGAAGAAGAAGCTCTGGTTGCTAAAGCCATCAAAGCCGAAACTAAAATCGACGAGCGTTTATTGATTGCCTACCACCGTTTACGTGGCAATGCTAAAAACGGCCTGGCTGTAGTAACCATTCAGCGTGATTCTTGCTCTGGTTGTTTCAATCAAATTCCGCCACAGCGCCAATTAGATATCCGTCAGCACAAAAAAGTAATTGTTTGTGAGCATTGCGGACGTATCTTGGTTGACGAAAGCTTAGCCGGAACTACTCAGGAAGCATAATCAAAACATTAAAATAGAAAAAAGCGACTCAATTGGGTCGCTTTTTTTGTTGATACACAGCCCACGGTTTAAACCGTGGGCTATGATGTTAAAACCGGTAAACCACTGCGTTAATATTCATTCCCGCTCCAACCGAAGCAAAAACTACCACATCACCTTCATTCAGTTCGTGGGTTTCCATATTATTCTTTAAAATCAAATCTAGCAAAGTAGGAACGGTAGCCACCGAACTGTTGCCCAGTTTGGCAATCGTCATCGGAATCATACCTTCGGGCATTTCGGTTAACCCATATAATTTAAATAGGCGTTTGGCAATGGCTTCATCCATTTTACCATTAGCCTGGTGTACCAAAATCTTTTTAATATCCGAAATATGTAAGCCGGCCCGGTCTATGGCTTCTTTAATTACCAAAGGCACATTGGTTAAGGCGTACTCGTAAATTTTACGGCCATCCATTTTAATAAACAAGTCGTTGCCTTTATAATCGGGGTTGCTAGAACCGCCAGAGTAGAGGTAAAAAGCTTCTTTAAAAGTATGTGACTGTGTTTTATGAGCTAAAATTCCTACTTTAGTTTCGGTTTGGCCTTCTAAAATAGTAGCTCCGGCACCATCAGCAAAAATCATACTGTCGCGGTCGTGAGGGTCGGTAACCCGCGAAAGTGTTTCGGTACCAATAATTAAAATACGTTTTGCATCGCCCGACTTAATAAAATAATCGGCCTGAATCATACCCTGCACCCATCCCGGGCAACCGAAAGGCAAATCGTAAGCCACGCAATTGGGGTTTTCAATACCTAGTTTATGTTTAATTCTGGAAGCTAAACTGGGTAAAATATCTATGTGCGTATCTCCGGGTTTCAAATCGCCAAAGTTATGCGCCGCAATAATATAATCTAAACTTTCTGGGTCTATACCCGAACTCTGAATAGCTTCGGTAGCTGCCAGGAATCCCAAATCGGAAGCCATCTGGCTTTTGTCGGCATAACGTCTTTCTTCAATTTCGGTGATGGCCTGAAATTTTTCTATAATTTCCTGCTTATCTCTTAAAATAGGTTGCCCATCTTTTTCAAAAAAATTATGGCCTAAAAAGGCTTCGTTTTTAACCACCGCAGCGGGTAAATAACTACCGGTACCGATAATTATACTTTTGATTGGGTTCATATAATATCCTTATTATATCTAAAAATTAACGTTTTTGTAAGTGGTAGAGTTTTTAAACTTACTATTCTCAATCATTTAAAACAAATTGAGTTGTTTTCCGGCGGCCGGAACTTTGATCAGATTTACAGGTCTTTATAGCGGTAATACCGTACATTTAACATTTTAATTTGATAAATGAGAATAAGTAAATTGGATGGTTTAAGGGGATTTTTTTGTTTAATGGTGGTATTTCACCATCTAAATCTCTCTGTACTTCCCCAATCGCTTTACTCTAATTTTATGATTCGGGAATCGCGTTGTTTTGTAGATTTTTTCTTCGTTTTAAGCGGATTTGTGATTGCGGCTAACTACAATAAAAACCTAAAAAGCATGGACAATTTTTGGCTTTATTTAAAAAAACGAGTCGTCCGATTATATCCATTGCTGTTTTTTACCACCCTTATTTTTTTTACGGTTCAAATTATTGGTAAAAACTTTTTCCCCGCATATATCAATCCCCGCTCATCAAACTTAGAATTGGTTCAACTGAGCTTGGATACTTTATTATTTACTAATTCAACCCCCATACTGGGTACCCAATTGGGTGTGAATTACCCATCTTGGTCCATATCCAGCGAAATGATATCCTATATTTTTTTTGGAATTGCTTCCATTTTGGGTATTGGAAAAAGAAAAGATAGCTTAATTATAGGCCTTATTCTTTGTGCATTTGCCTTTTTAATCTATAAACAGGAGTATTTCTTTACCGGCTCTTTCGGATTTGTGCGGGGTTTAATTTGTTTTAATATGGGCTATTTGGTTTATCGGGCTTCTCAAAAAGGGTTCGTTATTTCCAAGTATACAGAGTTTTTGATACCGGTACTACTGCCGATTGTTTTTTATCAGCTCAACGTTTTAAAGGGAGTTGAGAGAGAGTTTTTCGCCCTTTTTACCATTCCGATTTTCTTTGCTATCGCGATTTTAGTTTTATTAAAAACAGAGGGCCTAATCAGCAGGTTGCTAGATACGCAAGCCTTTCAGTTTTTGGGTAAGCTATCTTATTCCATTTACCTAAATCATACGCTGATTATACAGCTTGTTCCGGTGTTTGCTTTTAAGGTTTTTATGATTGAACAAAACACCAACTCGGGGATGTGGCTGGTTGCTTTAATTTTTTTATTGGTAATTGCCTACTCGGCGTTTACATATCAATTTATTGAGTTAAAAGGAAACCAATTTTTTAATAAGCAGGTGAAAGAGATACCGGCTTAACGGGCAGAATCGTCAATTAAAAAAACGTACAACTCTTTAGGGCCATGTGCTCCTAAAACCAAGGTTTTCTCGATATCGGCTGTACGGCTTGGTCCGGTAATGTTAGAAATCATGGACGGTAAAGCGTCGCCGTATTTTTCTTTGAGCAATTTAAATCCATCTTTTAAATCCAATACCAGTTGCGATGTATAAGCCAAAACAATATGGCTATCAGGGTAAATGCTCAAACGGCGGCCGGCGGCGTTGCTGTTAGAAACCATAATACTGCCATTACGGGCAATTAAAGATTCGCAAAGCGTAATGCCCACTTCGGCTTTTAAAAAATCGGTATCGGAACTGTAAAAAGGATATTCGAAATGGCTCAGCATTTCCTGAAGTTTGGGTTCCCAGCAAAAAATCTTATGCCATTTTTTCTCTTCGGCCAATTCAATCAATGTTTCTATAAATTGGATATCGTCTTCGCAATAGAGAAAATTACCGGCTACGGCTGTAAACTGTTCGGCAAATAATATCTCCAGAAAATCATCATACTTTTCGTAGAGTGGCGCTTCTTCTAAATTGGGGTAAGGATTGTCGCGTTTATCCAGCAAAGCTTTGCGGATTTTTTTAAGCATTTTTTCCTTTGCCGTAGTCTCTTTCATGTGGAGTTTAAAATCCCGCCCCGAGAGTATCGGGGCGGGAAAGGAATATTAATCTTGTGAAGAACGGTTTTCAGGCAAATCCATATTATGGTCTACCATACCTTCGTGTTCTAGGGGTTCTTTTTTCTTACGGATTTTAGCCGGTTTGGCTTCTTTCTTTTCGTCGGTACCGTTTACAAACTCATCGTAAGTGGTGCGGTTATCAAAAGGGCGTTTACCTAAAATCTCTTCCAAATCTGATTGAAATAGGATTTCTTTCTCTAGTAATTTATGAGCCAGTTTATCTAATCCTTCGCGTTTTTCGGTTAATAAAGCCTTGGTTTTTTCGTAAACCGAAGCAATTAAACCACGAACCTCGTTATCAATTAACTCCGAGGTTTTTTCAGAATAGGGCTTATTGAATTGGTATTCGCCCTGCGTATCGTTAAAAGAAACGTTACCCACTTTATCGTTCATACCATAAATGGTAACCATGGCGTATGATAATTTGGTAATGCGTTCCAAATCGTTTTGCGCACCGGTAGAAATTTTACCAAACACAATATCTTCCGCAACACGTCCGCCCATGGTCATACACATGCCATCGGTTAACTGTTCGGTAGTGTATAAAAACTGTTCTTTAGGCAGGTATTGGGCATAACCCAAAGCTGCAACACCACGTGGAACAATAGATACTTTAACCAAAGGATCGGCATGTTCCAGGAACCAGCCCGCAATAGCGTGTCCGGCTTCGTGGAAAGCCACAATTCGTTTTTCTTCCGGTGAGATGATTTTGTTTTTCTTCTCCAATCCGCCAATAACACGGTCAATGGCATCTTGGAAATCTTGCATGTCTACCGCTTCTTTATCGCGGCGGGCGGCAATTAGTGCAGCCTCATTACATACGTTGGCAATTTCGGCACCGGCAAAACCAGGCGTTTGTGCCGATAGTTTTTTAGCATCAACCCCACCGGCCAGTTTTAAAGGTTTTAAGTGCACTTTAAAAATTTGCTCACGTCCCAATAAATCTGGTTTATCAATAGAAATCTGACGGTCAAAACGTCCTGGGCGCAATAAAGCGGTATCCAAAACATCCGGACGGTTGGTGGCTGCCAAAATGATGATACCAGAATCGGTACCAAAACCATCCATTTCTACCAGCAATTGGTTTAGGGTGTTTTCGCGTTCATCGTTTCCGCCCATCATGCTGTTTTTGCCACGGGCACGGCCAATGGCATCAATCTCATCAATAAAAATGATACATGGGGCTTTGTCTTTGGCTTGTTTGAATAAATCGCGAACACGTGATGCACCAACGCCCACAAACATTTCCACAAAATCAGATCCCGATAGAGAAAAGAAAGGAACTTGTGCTTCGCCGGCAACGGCCTTAGCCATTAAAGTTTTACCGGTACCCGGCGAACCTACCAGCAGTGCACCTTTCGGGATTTTACCTCCCAGATTGGTGTATTTTTTAGGATTTTTTAAGAAATCTACAATTTCCATTACCTCTTGTTTGGCTTCTTCTAAGCCGGCAACATCGTTAAAGGTGATATTTACCTGAGTTTCTTTATCAAAAAGTGTGGCTTTAGATTTTCCGATATTAAAAATTTGGCCGCCACCGCCGCCACCTGCACCACCGCCCATGCGGCGCATAATAAATACCCAAAAACCAATGAGTAATAGCACCGGCAAGATAAACGACATAAACCAGCCGGCCCATGGGCTCTCTCTCGATTCAAAAACCAGTGGAGTACGTTGGTTAGAAGGCAATTCTTTTTCTGCTTCGCGAAGTTTAGCCTGAAGCGTTTCTACAGAACCATCGGTAAAATAATACATTGGGACTGGTGTTGAAGTACCAGAAAATGTACTCTTTTCCTTGGTGTCTTTCTTGTATTTTTCCTGCCCCAGGCGGTCTTTTTTAATGTAAACCTCAACGGTTACCAATTCCTGATTTTTATAAGCCACCAGTTTCTCTACATCACGAGGTTTAAGCATCTCGTTCTCAAACTTCTGATAAGAAATTTGCTTGGCGGTATTGCCGCTAAACAGGTACTGAACCACAAAAAGACCCAATATAATGGCAGCATAAAGCCACATGATATTAAATTTGGGTGGTTTTGGAATGATTTTCTTACCGGGAACTTTTTTTACCAATTTGGGTGTTTTAGATTTATTTTCTTTCATTATGTCTTTTGTGCAAGGAGATTAAAATTTGGGCAATTAAGCGCTCTGGTAGGCCTGAGATTCGGCATCGCCCCAAAGTTCTTCAATACCGTAATACAGTCTTTTTTCTGTTTTAAAAATATGAACAACCACATCTACATAATCCAATAAAACCCATTCGCCTTGTTGTAAACCCTCTTTTCTCCAAGGGTCTATTTTAAAAGCTTTGTAAACTTCTTCTTCAACACTATTGGCAATGGCTTTAACCTGAGTAGAAGAATCGGCGTGGCAGATTACATAATAATCAGTTACAGAACTGTTTAGGTTTCTGAGGTCTAAGCGAACAATGTCATTTCCTTTTTTTTCCTGAATGCCCTGAATCACCATTTCGGAAATTCGGGTAGACTCTAGAACTGTTTTATTTTTTACCATTAAAAAATTTTAGTTTTGGATATAATTAAATAGGAGGCTATCCCTTTGCAAAATAACACTTTTCCAGGATTATTCGTTGGTCAAAATCTCGTTAAACTTTCAGCTGTAGCCTCTACAAACTCTTATTTGAAAGAGTTATTGTCAAAATCTGAGCCATTACCCGAAGGTACTGTAATAATGGCAGACGAACAATTTGCCGGAAGGGGCCAAATAAGCAATAGCTGGCACAGCCAGGCCGGCAAAAATCTAACTTTAAGTATCCTCTTAAACCCCCGTGCACAAGCACCCGAAAAGCAATTTGAGCTTAATAAAGTAATTAGTCTTGGGGTTTACGATGCACTAAAACCGCTTTTAGGCGAATCTCTAAAAATTAAATGGCCCAATGATGTTTTAGTAGACAACCGTAAAATCGGTGGAATTTTAATTGAAAACATTATTCAGGGCCAGCGCTGGAAACATGCCGTTATCGGTATCGGACTAAATGTCAACCAGACCGAATTTCCCGACGAATTGAATTTAGCCACATCCATTAAAAATATTTTACATACAGATTGTGATTTAAACCAGCTATTGGCCGACATTTGCAAAGCTGTAGAAGTACGCTACCTGCAATTAAAAGCCGGTAAGCTTGCTTTATTGCATCAGGATTACCTGAAAGCACTTTATAAACTGGAAGAATACACTACCTTTCTGGTTGATGGAGAACTCAAAACCGGAAAGATTACCGGTATTAGTCCCATTGGTTTGCTTCAGCTAGTGCTGGATGGCCAAGCCGAAGAATTTGGATTTAAAGAAATTACGTTTGTAATCAATTAATACACATGATGAAAAAAATATTTAGCCTGCTGCTTATTGTTTTTGCCTTAAAAGCCGCTGCACAAATTGAAGAGCCCGTAAAATGGACTTATTCTTCTCAAAAAATAAGCGACACCGAAGCCAATCTGCTTATTAAAGCCACCATTGATAAAGGCTGGCACGTGTACTCTCAATTTATAGAAGATGGCGGCCCCGTTCCCACTTCTTTTAAATTTACGCCTTCGGCGGATTACACTTTAATAGGTAAAGTAAGCGAAAGCCCTAAAGCAGTAACCGCCTTCGACCCAAATTTCGGGATGCAGATTGCCTGGCACGATAAACAGGTGGTGTTTACTCAAAAAATAAAACTCAAAAACCCTAAAATCACCGTTTCGGGTGTGCTGGAATTTATGGTTTGCAACGACCGTAAATGCTTACCTCCCACCGAGGTAGAATTCAGTATTCCGGTTGATATATCTGCTGGTGCTGCACTTGCAAGTACAGATACGGTAGCAACTGCGCCAATTTTAGCTGTGGATAGTTCAGCCGTTCAAAAAACACAAGAATCAAATATCTCCACCTCGGGGGGAGATAAAGAGGGGGCTGGTTCACTTTGGTCTATTTTTATAGCCGGCTTTTTAGGCGGTTTGGCCGCATTTTTCATGCCCTGCATTTACCCGATGATTCCGCTTACGGTTTCTTTTTTCACTAAAAAAGCTGGTTCAAGAGCCAAAGGAATACGCAGTGCAGCCATTTACGGTTTGTCAATCATCATTATTTACGTGGCATTGGGCTTGGCCATTACGCTTATTTTCGGCACTTCGGCCTTAAACGAAGCAGCCAGCAGCGCCACCTTTAATTTATTGTTTTTCGCTTTGCTGGTCATTTTTGCCATATCGTTTTTAGGTGCTTTCGAAATTACCCTGCCCTCATCCTTAGTTAATAAAATGGATGAAAAATCAGATAAAGGCGGCTTAATTGGTTTGTTTTTTATGGCCTTTACCTTGGCTCTGGTTTCTTTCTCTTGCACCGGGCCTATTATTGGCACCTTGTTGGTAGATGCCGTTTCAAAAGGCGCATATCTTGGTCCGGCCATGGGTATGTTTGGTTTTTCGGCTGCTTTGGCTATTCCGTTTACGTTGTTTGCCATATTCCCATCTTGGTTAAAAGAAATGCCAAAATCTGGCGGCTGGTTAAATACCGTAAAAGTTTCTTTAGGATTTTTAGAATTAGCCCTGTCCTTCAAATTCCTTTCTAATGTAGATTTGGCTTACCATTGGAATATCTTAAACCGCGATATTTTCCTCATCATCTGGATTGTAATTTTTGCTTTCTGGGGATTGTATTTATTGGGAAAAATGAAGCTTTCGCATGATTCAGATTTGCCTTTTATTTCGCTACCGCGATTATTTTTCGCCATGCTTATTTGGGGTTTTACCATTTATATGATTCCCGGATTGTGGGGCGCACCATTAAAAGGTATCAATGCCTGGTTGCCGCCAGTAGCTACCCAAGATTTCGATTTATATAGCAATAGAACCGCTTCCGCGGAAGCTAAAACAGAAGGTGCTAAAAAATACGCCAACCTTTTCCATGCGCCTTACGGCATCAACGCCTTTTACGATTACGAAGAAGGCTTGGCTTATGCCAAACAGCAAAATAAACCAGTATTGATCGATTTTACCGGCTGGAGCTGCACCAATTGCCGTAAAATGGAAGCCACCGTTTGGGCCGACCCTCAAGTTTTGAAACGTTTAAAAGAAGATTACGTATTAATCTCTTTATATGTAGATGATAAAACCGAGCTGGCCGAAAACGAAAAATACACCTCCAGCTTTAGCGGCAAAAAAATTAAAATCATTGGCCAGAAATGGAGCGATTTTCAGGCTTCAACCTTCGGCACTAATTCGCAGCCTTATTATGTGATTGTAAATTCGGAGGGCAAACAATTAGTGCCTGCACAGGCATTTAATTTGGATATTAACAATTATATCCGTTTTTTAGACAGCGGAATATTAGTGTCAAAAGAACAATAAGCATGAAAACCATTAAGAAAATAGGAGTTTTTACCTCTGGCGGCGATTCGCCGGGTATGAACGCGGCCATTCGGGCCGTAGTGCGGAGCGGTTTATATTACAACCTCGAAGTAGTGGGCATTATGCGTGGCTACGAGGGTTTAATTAACGGCGAAATTGTACCGATGGACCGTAAATCGGTGGCTAATATTATACAAAGAGGCGGAACCATTTTAAAAACCGCCCGAAGCGACGAATTCAGAACGGTAGAAGGTCGTAAAAAAGCATTCGAACAAATTAAAGTACACGGAATTGACGCTTTGGTAGGCGTTGGTGGCGATGGTACTTTTACTGGTGCCAGTATTTTTATAGATGAATTTGATGTGCCTATTATGGGTTTACCAGGCACTATCGACAATGATTTGGTTGGTACCGATTTCACTATCGGGTACGATACGGCTATTAACACGGTAATTGATGCCGTGGATAAAATTCGCGACACGGCAGAATCTCACGACCGTTTATTTATTGTAGAAGTAATGGGCAGAGATTCTGGCCTGATTGCTTTGCGTAGCGGCATTGGAACCGGTGCCGAAGCAATTTTAATTCCAGAAACTAAAACAGATATTGCTCATTTATTAGACCGTTTAGAACACGGCCGTAAAGATAAATCGTCTAAAATTATTATTGTGGCCGAAGGCGACGATGTAGGTGGCGCTTTTGAAGTGGCTAAGGTGGTAAAAGATAAATTTCCAAGTATTGACACCAGGGTTTCTATTTTGGGCCATATGCAGCGTGGCGGCCGTCCATCATGCATGGACCGTGTTTTAGCCAGTCGTTTAGGTGTGGCAGCGGTAGAAGCGCTTTTAGCTAACCGAAGAGGAGAAATGCTGGGTTTGGTAAATAACGAATTGTGTTATACGCCTTTTAAATCGGCCATTAAACACAATGTGGAAGTGAACGCCAATCTGCTTAAAATTGTAGATATTCTTTCTTTATAATCACACCAAAAAATCCCACTTTAATAATTAATTGGCTTTAGTTTTTTAATTATCAGGGTTTTTCTATCTTTGCGGCCCCCGCTTACGAAAACCGGGGGATATGTTGAATACATAAAAACTTAAAAAATGGCAACTAAAATCAGATTGCAAAGATTCGGTAAAAAGAGCAGACCTTTTTATCACGTTGTGGTAGCAGATGCACGTGCACCTAGAGACGGAAAATTCATTGAACGTATTGGTTCTTATAATCCTAACACCAATCCGGCCACCATCGACCTTAATTTTGACAAAGCTTTAGACTGGGTAAATAAAGGTGCTCAACCTACAGATACTTGTCGTGCTATCCTTGCTTACAAGGGTGTGATGTACAAAAAACACTTAGAAGGTGGTGTTAAAAAAGGTGCTTTAACTGTAGAGCAGGCAGAAGCTAAATTTGCTGCCTGGTTAGAAACTAAAGCAGCTCAAATCAGCGGCAAAGCCGATGGTTTATCACAATCTAAAGACAAAGTAAAGAAAGCAGCTTTAGCCGCCGAAGCAATTCGTAAGGCAGAAAAAGCTGCAGCTATCGAAGCTAAAAATGCAGTTCCTGCAGAAGTAGAAGAAGTAGCAGTTGAAGAAAACGTAGAAACTGAAGTTGCTACTGAAGAATCTGCAGAACTTGCAGCTGAAGAAACCGTTGCTGAAGTAGCAGTAGAAGAAGCTCCTGTTGCAGAAGAAGTAGCAGTTGAAGCTCCGGCTGTAGAAGAAGTAGTTGCTGAAGAAGCACCTGCTGCTGAGGAAACTCCTGCAGAAGAAGCTACTACTGAAGAAACTCCAGCTGCTGAGTAATTCTTTACCAGAACAGATATACGTCATCCCGGTTTTAATACTGGGATGACTTTTTTGTTTTAAGACCATATGAAAATAGAAGATAGTTTTTACATCGGATACATCACCAAAACCAAAGGTTTAAAGGGCGAGGTACAGGTTTTTTTCGAATATCCCGAACCGGAAGATTTAGACCTGGAAACTATTTTTATTGAAATTAATGGCAAACTCATCCCTTATTTTGTGAGCGAAATGGCTTTGCAGGCTAACCAAACCGCCAATATTTATTTGGAAGATGTGGATGTGATTGAAAAAGCACAGAAACTGGTCCGTAAAAAAGTATACCTGCCCAATACGGCTAAGCCAGAACGCAATCCCGACGAATTTTTAATAACCGATCTCAAAGGTTTTATCGTAATTGATGAAAACCGGGGCGAATTGGGCGAAATTATAGACATTCACGAATATCCCCAGCAATTTGTAGCGGTGGTTCCACACCAGTTCCGTGAAATTATGTTCCCCTTAAATGATGATTTAATACAGGAAATTGACCAGGAAAAAGGCATTTTAAAAGTGAATTTGCCCGAAGGTCTGATTGATCTGTATTTGAACGATTAAAAAAAATTTGGATATATAGTCAAGTTTGTTTTACATTTGTTAAAATAAACTTGACAATTATGGAAAACAGATTTTTATTCCCACATCATTATCGCCGTTTGGGCTGGTTTATTTTTGTTCCATCATTGATATTGGGTCTGGCCTGTATGTATGGCGACTTTAGCCTAGATTTTTTGGACCTGACCATTAGTTTTGGGAAGGAAGGAGATTTTTTGTTTGGCAATTCTTTAAATTTTACAGACGAACTGGCAAGTATCGGCTTCATCACCAGCCTTTTGTTTATCGCATTTTCAAAAGAAAAAATTGAAGATGAATGGATTACTCGTTTGCGTTTAGAATCCTTACAGTTTGCGGTATATTTAAACTATGTGGTGTTAAGTCTGCAGATTCTTCTAGTACATAATACTGCATTTTTTGATATCATGGTGTACAATATGTTTAGTATACTGTTGTTATTTATCATTCGTTTCAGAGCTATGATCTACCACGAGAGCCAAATATAAACCGATGAAAAACACCATTAAAGTTCAGCGGGCCATAAAAAACATTACCCAGGGCGATTTGGCCGATGCTATAGGCGTAAGCCGCCAAACCATCAATACCATAGAATCGGGCAAATACGTACCCTCCACAGTATTGGCCTTAAAAATGGCCCGGTATTTTGGCAAGGCGGCAGAAGAAATTTTTGAATTAGAACCCTGTGATTAAAATGTAAATTTGCGTATGCGTTTCGATATCATTTCTGTATTGCCCGGTTTATTAGAAGGCCCTTTTGCCCATTCTATCCTGAAAAGAGCTCAGGATAAAGGTTTAGTGGAAATTAAAGTCCACAATCTGCGTGATTACAGCACCCAAAAACAGAAAAGCGTAGACGATTATCCCTATGGAGGCGGCAGCGGCATGGTAATGACTATTGAACCCTTTGCCAATTGCATTGAAGCCTTAAAACAAGAACGCGATTACGACGAAATCATTTTTATGAGCCCAGATGGCGAACGCCTAGACCAAGGCATAGCCAATCATTTAATATCCCATAAAAATATCATGATTTTATGCGGGCATTATAAAGGCATTGATCAGCGTATCAGAGATATTTATGTTACCCGCGAAATTTCTATTGGCGATTACGTGCTTTCTGGCGGCGAATTGCCAGCGGCAGTTCTGGTAGATTCCATTGTGCGTTTAATACCCGGCGTATTGTCTGATGAAACCTCTGCACTTTCCGATTCTTTCCAGGACGATTTGCTGGATGCACCGGTTTATACCCGTCCGGCAGATTGGAAAGGCCACAAAGTGCCGGATATATTGTTGAGCGGACACGAAAAAGCCATTGATGAATGGCGCCACGAACAGGCCCTGGAACGTACCCGAATTAGAAGACCCGATTTATTAAAATAAAAACGAGCAGCCTTTAAGGCCGCTCATCTTTATTTAGCAATTCAATAATCCGCTCTTTATCCTTTACCTGATTTTTTAAAGCTTCATTTAACTCTTTACACGAAATCAGTTCTTTTTTCACGTTAGTGTATTGGGCTTCGCCCTCCTCTAATACATTTCTCCACTCTTCTGGCGAATAGCCGGTGTGATCACTCTCAAAAAACTCCCCGGGATGCACTTCCAGCTTTTTGGCCAGTACCATTAAATCAACGTATTTAATAGAACCCTTAACCAGGCTTAATTTAAGTCCATCAAATGATTTACCCATTTCTGAAGCCAGCCAACTCAACGATCGGTTGTGTTTTTTAAGCAATTTATCCACTGTTTCTTTCAGGTACATAAAAATTTAAGTATAAAGTGTAATATATTAATTGTAATGCTTATTTTTATTCGTAATACTTACTAAAGTAATTTTAACGCTCTCAATATTTTGATAAAATATACAAATATTTCTTTAAATCTATAAAAATTAACTCATGTATAAGTATTGTATCAACGAAATGTTAGCTAATCTTCCGATGAGAGATTATAAAAAAGCATTAAAAGTAATTCCCAAGGTTCTGAAAATTTCGCCCAACACCTTTTTTAATTACCGAAGTATTAAAGTCGAGGAAGAACGGGATATTCCCTATCAGAAAATGGTTCAGTTAGAAAAAATGTTTGGCGTTAAACCCGGAGGGCTGCAAAATATAGCCATTCACTGCAAGCCAATTAAGGAATTATTGGAAGAGTACAAAAATGATTGAATATAAATTGTGGAAAACTTTTGAAAGTACTTTTAAAATTGAAAATTATTGCCTAACATTGCAATCCGATTTTTGCCATACAAGAATCGTGTTAAAAGCTTAAAATCATGGATTTAGTAAAATTTGTAGAAGAGCAGGCAGTAGTTTTAAAAGCAACTCCGACATTTAAAGCAGGCGATACCGTAGCGGTTCATTATAAAATTCGCGAAGGAAATAAAGAACGTATCCAGATTTATCAGGGTGTAGTTATTCAGCGTAACAGTGTAGGTGTAAACGAAACATTTACTGTTCGTAAAATGTCTAACGGTATAGGTGTAGAACGTATTTTCCCAATCAACTCTCCTAATATTGAAAAAGTAGATGTAGTTAACTATGGTAAAGTACGCAGAGCTAAATTGTTCTATTTACGTGCATTAACCGGTAAAGCTGCCCGTATCAAATCTAAAAGAGTATAATTTTACAAAATATATAAAAGGCCTCTCCGAGTTTATTGGAGAGGCTTTTTTGTTTCAACCCAAAATTTACCATGAAAAATCTGTTAAAAAAATTCGAAGAAAAGCGTCCCGAGATTATTTTTGAATGGAAAGATGCAGAAACCGAGGCCGAAGGCTGGGTAGTCATTAATTCTTTACGTGGTGGTGCAGCCGGTGGCGGTACCCGTATGCGTAAAGGTTTAGATAAACGCGAAGTAGAATCTTTAGCCAAAACCATGGAGGTAAAATTTACCGTATCTGGTCCGGCCATTGGAGGCGCAAAATCAGGCATCAACTTCGATCCCGCAGACCCACGAAAACCCGGTGTATTAGAACGCTGGTATAAAGCGGTTATCCCCTTATTAAAAAACTATTACGGTACCGGCGGCGATTTAAATGTTGACGAAATTCACGAAGTAATTCCAATAACCGAGAATTATGGCTTATGGCATCCGCAAGAAGGCATCATTAACGGCTATTATAAAGCCAAAGAGAACGAACGCATCCACCAAATAGGGCAATTGCGTTACGGAGTTTCTAAAGTCTTAGAAGATGCTAATTACTCTCCAGATTTAAAACGCAAATACGTGGTGGCCGATATGATTACCGGTTATGGCGTATCAGAATCCATTCGCCACTTTTATGATATATACGGTGGCAATATCAGCGGCAAACGGGCCATTATACAAGGCTGGGGCAATGTGGGTGCAGCAGCAGCCTTTTACCTGGCACAACAAGGCGTAAAAATTGTGGGTATTATAGACCGTGTTGGCGGATTAATTAATACCGAAGGCTACGGATTAGAAGAAATCCGCGAATTATTTTTAAACCGAAAAGCCAACACCCTGGTAGCCGAAAACTTAATTCCTTTTGAGCAGATTAACGAGCAAATTTGGAATACCCAGGCCGAGATATTTGTACCAGCCGCCGCATCGCGATTGGTAACCCAGCAACAGGTTAAAAGCCTAATTGATGCCGGATTGGAAGTTATTGCCAGCGGTGCCAATGTGCCATTTGCCGATGCAGAAATTTTCTTTGGCCCCATTATGGAATTTGCCGATCAGCACGTGGCCATCATTCCAGATTTTATTTCCAATTGCGGTATGGCCCGGGTTTTTGCCTATTTAATGGGCAAAAATGTAGAAATGAGCGATGCAGCCATTTTTAGCGATGCCTCAGAAGTTATCCGCCAGGCCTTGCAAAACACCCATCAGCTATCAAAAGCCAAAACGCAGGTTTCACAAACCGCGTTTGAAATTGCTTTAAAGCAGTTGGTATAGCATCTCTTCATTCCCCTCCTTTTTTAAGGAGGGGCTAGGGGAGGTAAATTTACCCCTCAGTCCTCCGGACAGCTCCCCTTATTTAAGGGGAGCATTTAAAAGGGCCGTTATTCCCCTCCTTTTTTAAGGAGGGGCTAGGAGAGGTAAATTTACCCCTCAGTCCTCCGGACAGCTCCCCTTATTTAAGGGGAGCATTTAAAAGAGCCAGGAGAGGTAAAAACTTCTCTTTTTTCCTAAAACTTATTTTTGGGCGTGCCCCCAATAAATTGGGGTCGGGCTATACGCTTCATCCCCGGCTTTTAGCCGGGGTATTTCCGCTGCTATCCCTCACGCAAAACAGTGGTGGGGCGGCCCGAAATCCATGCACCCCAAAAAAAAAAAAAAACAAAAACACAAAAAAAAAAGGATCATTTTTATTTATAAATAATATTAAAAATTTTTTAAA
>CAZFAE010000032.1:10264-23188 GCA_964516035.1 uncultured Sphingobacterium sp. | reverse complement strand
CAGGATATCCGGTTTATTTTAAAAGATGCCGGTATCCGCTTGGTTTTTGCAGCCGGGCAAGATTTGGTAGATAAATTACAGCAGATCAAATCTGAAGAAAGCCTGGAGCTGGAAATCTACTCATTCAATGAAAACGAAGGTGTACCATTTTGGAAAACGCTGATTGAAGCCGGCAAGAATTATGGCTCAATAAATTTGCAGCCCTACCGGGATGAAATTAAACCAGAAGATTTACTCACCTTAATTTATACTTCCGGCACAACCGGTACGCCAAAAGGTGTAATGCTTACCCACGATAATCTGGTAAGTAACGTTATAAATTCTTCGGTAATGTATCCCGAAGGTTTTAGTAAAGCGGTAAGCTTTTTGCCTTTATCTCACATTTTTGAACGCATGGTGCTTTACATGTATTTGTATGTTGGGGTAAGCGTGTATTATGCAGAAAGTTTAGAAACTATTGTAGCCGATATTCAGGAAGTAAAACCGCATGGCTTTACAGCAGTGCCCCGTTTATTAGAAAAAATATACGACCGCATTGTAGAAAAAGGCAGTCAGCTAACAGGTTTAAAGAAAAATTTATTCTATTGGGCCTTAAATTTAGGTTTGAGATATGAACTGAATGGCAAAAATGGCCTTTGGTACGAAATTCAACTGGCAATTGCCAGAAAGCTGGTATTTGTTAAATGGCGTGAGGCTTTGGGTGGCGAAGTATTGAGCTTAGTTTCTGGCGGAGCTGCTTTACAATCGCGGTTGGCCCGCGTTTTCTGGGCGGCAGGCATCCCGGTTTTAGAAGGGTATGGATTAACAGAAACTTCGCCAGTAATTACGGTTAACGGTTTAAAACCAGGTCAGGCTCAGTTTGGTACCGTTGGAAAACCGATTGCCGATGTGCAGATAAAAATTGCCGAGGATGGTGAAATTTTGAGCAAAGGCCCCAACATCATGAAGGGCTATTATAATCGCCCTGATTTAACCGCAGAAGTAATAGATGCCGATGGCTGGTTTCATACCGGCGATATTGGCGAGATTCAGGCCGATGGATTTTTACGCATCACCGATAGGAAAAAAGAGATTTTTAAAACGGCAGGCGGAAAATACGTTGCTCCACAAATCATCGAAAATAAATTCAAAGAATCGCCACTTATAGAACAAGTGATGGTAGTGGGCGAGAACCGGAAATTCCCTGCAGCATTGATTGTACCTAATTTTCAGGCATTGGAAAAATGGTGTGAAGTGAAAAATATCCCATTTACCAAGCCCGAAGAAATGATAGGCTTGCCCGAGGTAATTGACAAATACCAGCGTGAAATAGACCGCTATAATATTGGTTTTGGACGCTGGGAGCAGCCTAAAAAGTTTAAATTACTGGCCAAAGAGTGGAGTATAGATGCCGGAGAGCTAACGCCAAAACTCAGCATGAGAAGAAAAGTAATTTACGAAAAGAACCAGGTGCTTATTGAACAAATGTATGCCGATTTGGATAATGGGAAAATCTAAATCAGACTGCATCAATTAATAAGTTTCGCTATCCGGCGGTATGCCGTAATCCCGCTGCTCTTGTTTCTTTTTACTTTGCCCTTTAACCCAATCACTCAATTGGTTCACCCAGCCGGTAAAGGTATCGAGGTTAATACCCGATACTGCCTTTTGCGATAACAAGGCAATTAAGCCTTTCATAATTAAGCCCGAACGCTTAAAAATAACACTGTTGAGCGCATAAGGTAATCCCAATTGAAGCACACTTGTAAACCAATCTGTCGAGGATGCTTTTTCTTTTTCATCAATTCCGCCGAACCATCCGGCTATTTTTCTGATAAATTGGAAAGGTACTTTAACCTGTTCGGCAATATCATTCACATCCTGCCTAATCAGGAGTTCTCTCTGATCTACTTCGGCCTGCAAACGGATAATTTCTGAACGTAAATCGCCTATGCTGTTTATTTGACTATTTTCCATATTCATCCTCTCTTTTCTTGCCGAAAAACTTTTTTACGGTACTGTCCATCAAAGGTTTCTCTATTACTTTTTCTCTAATTAGCTGCACAATTGATGCAATAAGAAGGTACAAGCCGCTTACGCTTAAAAAGCCACACCAGGTACTATCAAAAACTTCAGATAAATAAAAGGCCAAAGCCAAGCTGGCAAATACAAATGTCATCAGCAAACACAATAAAAGAATCATGTTACTTACCAATGCAGCATAAAATTCGGCTATTTTTTCAGCCGAACTGAGTATGGCCAAGCGGGCACGTAATTGCAGGTAGGTTTTTATTCTTTCGAATAAGCCCTCATTCCCTGGGTACTGTTCTTCCATATTTATTGTTTTTAGGCACCTGCCTTATCACTGGCCTGATCAAAAGTATCTTGTGCTTTTTTCATTTTAGATTTCACGGTACTGGTAATTCTTTCCTGGGCATCTTCCAGGTTATCTAAGCCCTCATTTGCCAGATCTTTTATGCTATTGCCCAAATCTTTGAGCGAATTACTTAAACGGTCGCGGGTTTCTGAACCTTTTTCGGGGGCAAATAATATACCTAATGCTGCACCTACAGCCACACCGGCTAATAAGGCAATTGCTATTTTTGAATTATCGTTCATGGTACTAAATATTTAATGGAGGTATAACAAATAGTTTATTACTAATTATACAATCAGGACCTCTTAATTGTTTGAAAGATTAAACCGGCTCTTTGGGTAATTTGATTTTCGTTTCGCTTGAATTGGCAGTAAATTTATTGCTTTCGTATATTTTAAAGGTAAGTATAAAATAAGAGAGCAGCAGCGGACCGAATACTAAACCCAATATTCCAAAAAGCGGAATGCCGATAATTACACCTATTACCGTAATAATGGGATGCGTGTTAGCCACTTTTCTGGCAATCATAAACCGAATCACATTATCAATATTGATGATGAGTACAAAGCCCCAAATTAATAATCCCCAGCCTGCAGTGGTATTGCCATTGGACAGCTGAATTAATGCTGCCGGTATAAATACAAATGGGGCGCCAACTACGGGTAAAAACGAAAGAAAAGTGGCTATTACTCCCCAAAAAAGAGCATCGGGAATGCCAAACATGATAAATCCTACACTCACTAAACTTCCCTGAACGATAGCAATAAACCCTTGTCCTAACACATTAGAATAAGTAGTGTTTCTGAGTTCGGTGGCAAATTTTACGGCGTCATTATGTTTAAAGGGGGCATATTTTAGTAAACCTTTTTCAAAAGCCCGATGATGGGTAAACATGAAATAGAGTAGAAAATACATGACCAAAACACCAATAAAAATATCTGCTGCTCCGCCAATGATTGCAGGAAACAAATCGGCCGCATAACTATTTAACTTGGAGGCCGCTTTTCCCAGCGAGTCGGGAATATTAAAGGTAGAACCGATGTAGGCTTCAAAACGGTTAATTAAATTTTGTATCTGTTCCGGATTTTGTTGAAAAGCCGCTATTTTATTAATCACCATCACACTTAAAGCCAAAAATGGTAAAACAATAATGACCAGAGAGCTGATCATGACCAGGATGGTGCTTAGTATGCTATTCCACTTCCAGCGTTCGGTTAAGAATAGATACACCGGCCTGAAAATGGTGTATAAAACCAGGGTGCTGAGCAATGCGCCGGTAATAATTCGTAAAGAGTATAAAAGAAAACTACCCAATACCAGTAACATTGCCAGTACAATGATGTGCTTTTGTTTATCGGTGTAAATAGACATGCGAATTTAATTTAGAGCCTGTGGTTTTACTAATTTAGCTAAGTTTTGGCATAAAAAAAGCTCCGATTGCAATCGGAGCTTTTTTCTGGTTTTTTGATTAGAAGATATTAAATTCTACCCTTCGGTTTTTCTGACGCCCCTCTTCCGTTTCATTATCTGCAATAGGTTGCGATTCTCCGTAACCTCGGGCTTCAATTTTGTTTTTAGATACCCCTTTTTTGTTGAGATAAGCTTTTACAGCATTCGCCCGGTTTACCGAAAGGGTTTGGTTTGATTTCTCAGAGCCAACCGCATCGGTATGCCCGCTAATTTTTAAACTGTAATTGGGTTTGGTTACCATTAATAAGGCTAGCTTATCCAGCGATGGGAATGAACTGGCTTTGATAGTCCATTTACCGGTGGCAAATTCTAGGTTTTCGAAAACATCCTGTAATATTTTTTGCTCTTCAACTGTTAATTGAATAGTGGGTTTAACCGGTATTTGAACTTTTTCTACCACCGGGCATCCATTATTTTCTTTGCTGCCTTTTACCAGCGGGCATTTATCTATACTATCATCCACACCGTCCTGGTCGGTATCTAAAGGGCAGCCTGCACCACTTACCACCACGCCTTTGGGTGTGCTGGGGCATTTGTCAAACAAATCACCCACACCATCACTATCCGTATCGCACTTCAAGTCGTCAATATCTTTTTCTACCCGGCTAACCCGTCTTTTTAAAGCGGCCAGTTCCGCCGAATCGTTTCGCAGGTATAAATCGTCGTACATCAGGGCAATCGGATTCATCCAATCTAAATTAGGCTTATCCCGTTTCCCGATAGAGAATTCTAATCCGCTGTAAGCGTAAGAAAATTTATCATGAGGTGTTCTATTTACAAAAGTTCCGTCAAAATCATCGCTGCCCAGAAAGTTCATCGTATAACCCAAATCAAAGTTTAAACGATTGGATATTTTAAACTTTACGCCTACACCCACCGGCAGGTATTGCTCGTAGCGATATTTTTTATTTCCGGCGGTGCCATAAGTGCCGCTATAATCAACCACATTATCAAATTCGTCTGTTAAAGTATAAGAATAAGCTGTTTTGCCATAGCCGGCTTTAACCAAAAAGTTAATCCAGTTTTCTTTTCTAAAAAAATCAACCGTAGCTACATTAACAACACCCTGCAGGCTGGCTCCCCACATATCGGTTTCGTAATTTTTTAAACTATTAGCTATTCCGTTTAGGGCATCTTTATTATTGCCGGCTACTCTGCCGCCCATAAAATTAAATTCTAAGCCAAAAGAATGGGCCAGTTGCTTGCGTACATAAACGCCATAGCCGATGGTCGACGACCAATTGGTGAAATCGGTGTTACTGCGGGCCAGTACTACGGGTGCCAATGCACCGGTATGTACTCCGGCAGACCAGGTACGATACGGTTTATGACCCTTAAATAAAGTAAAATTAGGCTTCGGTTTAGATACCATCAGGGTATCAGTTGAAGTGCTTTGTGCCTTAGTTTCAACACCTAAAAAAGCAAAAATCAGGATAGCTGTAAATATTTTGACCATTTTCATAAGTATTAACTTTTATTAAAAAACGTTTAATACAATACGAATTTTCTATGCTTTTAGTATTGAGAATAATTTATTTTACACTAAAGCCCTTCATTTTATTGTAGAGGGTTTTACGGTCTATCTTTAAAATCTCTGCGGCCTTACTTTTATTATAACTCACTTGTTTAAGCACGGTCATAATGGTTTCAAATTCAGCTTCCTGAGCCGCATTTTTGAGGTCGGTATTTGCTGCCGAATCTGTTAAATGCGGAATAGCGTAAATACCCTCATGGTGATGGTGGGTAGCAGTAGATATTTCTAAAGGAAGTGATTTTGCTTGTACTTCATTACCCTGAGTGAGCAACACAGCTCTGCGTACTACATTTTTAAGTTCTCGGATATTTCCAGGCCAATGGTAGTCTTCAAAACTTTTAATAACCTCGGGCGAAAAACCGCTAACCGAGCGGCCTAATTCCTGATTGGCCAGCAATAAGAAATTATTGGCAAAAAGCATCAGGTCTTCACCACGTTCCCTTAAAGCCGGCAGAGCGATGGTAAATTCATTAAACCGGTAATATAAATCTTCTCTAAACCTGCCATCTGCTATGGCCTGCGGCAGGTTTTCGTTGGTAGCCACAATAATGCGCACATCCAAATCAATTTCTTTGGTGCTGCCAATGCGTTTAACCTTACGTTCCTGTACCGTACGCAGCAAGGCCACCTGGCTTTCGTAAGATAAATTGCCAATTTCATCTAAAAACAAGGTGCCGCCGTTGGCCATTTCAAAATGACCTATTTTAGTATTTAACGCACCGGTAAACGAGCCTTTTTCATGGCCAAAAAACTCACTTCCGGCCAGTTCTTTAGTCAACGAGCCACAATCTAGGGCAATAAATGGTTGGTCTTTTCTTTTGCTTTTTAAATGGATACTTTTAGCCACAGCTTCTTTTCCAGTACCGCTTTCTCCGTAAAGTATCACGCTGTAATTGGTAGGAGCAACCAAGTCAACTTGCCGCATTAATTCTGCAGACACCATACTTTTACCCACCACAAAATCTTGAGGTAAGCTAGTTGAGCTTGTTTTTGAAAGTTTAGGGCTCACCACATTTTGAATGCTGTTCACTGGATTCTGAACTAAAGCTTCCTGCGTAGCCAGCGCCTTATTAATCGTATTTAAAATTTCGTTGGGATAAAGAGGTTTGCTGATATAATCGTAAGCACCCATTTTAATCAACTCAACCGCCAGACGGATATCAGAATAGGCCGTAATAATAATCACCCCGGTTTCAGGATATTGAGTTTTAATCGTTTTGAGCATTTCACGGCCATCGGTATCCTTCAGCCTAAAATCGCAAAGTACCAAGTGATAAAACTCTTGAGTCAATAATTCCAGTGCATGAGAGCCGCTGGTGGCCGTTTCTACTTCAAAGCCGTTACGGCTTAAAAATTTTGAAAGGAGTAAGCCGATGTTAATTTCATCGTCAACGATTAGTATCTTTTTCATAATCCGGTCGCAATTAATTACAAAAAAGCTGCGCCCCGCTCCCGAAGCCCTAACAGCTTAAATCTTAGTATACAATATACGATTTTTTTGACATCTTATATTAATAGTTAAATTAAACCATTCGAATTGCGATTTTCTGTTTTTTACTTGGCACAGCATTGTCCCATTGCCCCAAAAAAACGGGAAAATATTTTTGAAAACATAAATTCAATGCGCACAAACCTCCAACAGCCCCGCTTTTCGTCCCGGCGAATGCCGGGGCTGCAATCGGGTTTAGTTTACTTGTCGTCCTGCGCCTTTCCAAGGATTAGTTCACGAAACAGATAGACCCCCATTTGTCATCCTGAGCAAAGCGAAGGATCTACACGCTTGTTCATTGCCTCTTATTTTATATACTTAGAGCCAACGTGTAGATGCTTCATTGCATTCAGCATGACAAAAAGAAAAACAAGATGAAAATGCTTTTTGAGCTTCGAACAGTAGATTTTGTTTTTTAGTGGTGGCACGACTCAAGTCGTGCCACCACTATTTGGAAATGTGTTTTAAAAAATAAAGGCCCGGCGATTTAATCGCCGGGCCTTAGTATGTCTTCGAAAAAAAATTATTCCCCTTTAAAATCAGCTTTCCGTTTTTCTAAAAAAGCATTCACGCCTTCTTTAAAATCCTGCGTATCAAAACAGCGGGCAAACTGATCAATTTCGCTTACAAAACCATTTACGCCATCGGTTAAAGCCGCATTTACCGCCTGAATGGCCGCTCCAACCGCAATTGGAGCACGGCTCAATATTTTCAACATCATTTCTTCGGCAGCAGCCAGTAAATTTTCCGGTTCAACCATTCGGTTTACCAAACCCATTTGGGCAGCCGTTTCGGCAGTAACCATATCAGCAGTTAAAATCATTTCTAAAGCCCTGCCTCTGCCAAGCAATTGAGTTAAGCGCTGCGTGCCGCCATAACCCGGAATTAAACCTAGCGTAACCTCCGGCAAGCCCAATTTCGCATTAGCTGATGCAATACGAATATGACAAGCTAAAGCCAACTCTAAACCGCCCCCCAAAGCAAAACCATTTACGGCAGCAATAATGGGTTTCTCACTGTTATGAATTAAGTCAAAAACTTTATAATGACCTTCTTGGGCTAAAATACGTCCTTCGTCGGCATTAAAGCCGGCAAACTCACTGATATCGGCGCCAGCCACAAAAGCCTTGCTGCCTGCACCGGTAATAATAATGCCGCCCACTTCCGGGTTTTTGAAAGCATCGCTTAAGGCAAAATGCAATTCGGCCAATATGGCTTTATTCAAAGCGTTTAATTTGCTTTCGCGATTAATAGTTAACCGTAAAATCCGGTTCTTAATTTCCAGTAAAATGTTTTCGTAAGCCATATTTAGCAAATAATAAGATTTATTGATTTCGATTTTGTGCTACCCAATTGGTAATATAAGCCACAATTTCTGTGGTAGGTGTACCCGGAGGGAACAAATTACCTACGCCCATTTCCTGGAGGTTTTTCATATCACTATCCGGAATAATGCCGCCGCCGGTCAATAAAACATCATCCAGGCCTTTGGCCTTCATCAAGTCAATAATTTTTGGGAAAACCGTCATGTGCGCACCCGATAAAATAGAAACGCCAATGGCATCGGCATCTTCCTGCAAAGCGGTATTTACCACCATTTCTGGTGTTTGGCGCAAGCCGGTATAAATTACCTCCATACCGGCATCCCGTAAGGTAGTAGCAATAATACGGGCACCACGGTCATGGCCATCCAATCCAACTTTAGCCACTAAAACACGAATAGGTCTTTTCAAAACAGGGTTGATTAATTGATTGAGGTAAAAGTAAGAAGAAAAATCAAAACAGCTCCGGTTTTGACGGCGTGTAAGCCTATTCATCAATAAAAGGAACAGTATTTTTCTTATTTTTACCCTCCCTGCATCAAAGCAGCACAGAAAATAAGAATTTACAGATATGAGTGAAGAGCGGTCGTTGAATTTTTTAGAAGAAATTATTGAAGAAGATTTAGCCAGTGGCAAACATAGCGGCAGGGTATTAACCCGTTTTCCGCCAGAGCCAAACGGTTATTTACATATTGGCCATGCCAAATCTATTTGCCTCAATTTCGGATTGGCTGAACGTTATAATGGCCAAACCAATTTGCGTTTTGACGATACTAATCCGGTAACCGAAGAAACCGAATATGTAGAAAGCATTAAAAAAGATATTGAATGGCTGGGTTTTAAATGGGCTCAGGAATTATATACTTCCGATTATTTTGACAAACTCTACGAATTTGCGGTAGCACTCATTAATAAAGGGCTGGCTTATGTAGATGATAGTTCTGCCGATGAAATTGCTGCTCTGAAAGGTACGCCTACCGAACCCGGTATGCCCTCTATTTACCGCGAAAGAAGTATTGCAGAAAACCTGCAATTGTTTGCAGACATGAAGGCCGGAAAATATCCGGATGGCGCCAAAGTATTGCGTGCCAAAATAGATTTGGCTTCGCCAAATATGCACCTTCGCGACCCTTTGATGTATCGCATTAAACATGCGCACCATCACCGTACCGGCACTGCCTGGTGCATTTACCCGATGTACGATTTTGCCCACGGACAAAGTGATGCCATCGAAGAAATTACCCATTCTATCTGTACGCTCGAATTTATTCCGCACCGTCCTTTATACGAGTGGTTTATTCAGCAGCTGGATATTTTCCCATCTCAGCAATATGAGTTTGCCCGCTTAAACATTACGTATTCGGTAATGAGTAAGCGTAAATTATTGCAATTGGTTAATGAGCAGTTTGTAAAAGGCTGGGACGACCCCCGCATGATGACCATTAGCGGTTTACGCAGAAGGGGTTATACGCCACTCAGCATCCGTCATTTTTGCGAAAAAATAGGGGTTGCCAAGCGGGAGAATAATATTGAAATGAGTTTGTTGGAATTTTGCATTCGCGAAGATTTGAACAAAAGCGCCTGGCGCCGCATGGCTGTGCTCGACCCGATTAAATTGGTCATTACCAATTATCCGGAAGGACAGGAAGAACTACTGAACAGTGAAAATAATCCGGAGGTAGAAGGCGGAGACGGTTCGCGAAATCTGCCGTTTGGTCGCGAATTATGGATAGAACGTGATGACTTTATGGAAGATGCACCTAAAAAATTCTTCCGTTTGGGTCCGGGACTGATGGTTCGCTTAAAAAGCGCCTATATTGTACAATGTCATGATTTTGTGAAAGATGAAAATGGAGTGGTTACCGAAGTGCATTGTACCTATATCCCCGCATCAAAATCGGGCAGCGATACCAGCGGCATCAACGTAAAAGGAACTATT
Organism: uncultured Sphingobacterium sp.; assembly: GCA_964516035.1. Taxonomy (GTDB): domain Bacteria; phylum Bacteroidota; class Bacteroidia; order Sphingobacteriales; family Sphingobacteriaceae; genus JAIPAN01. The sequence goes on along the minus strand of CAZFAE010000032.1, from coordinate 13,078 downwards.
CATTGGGTAAGCGTAGCGCATGCTCAAACCGCCGAAATCAGATTGTACGACCGTTTATTTCAGGTAGAAAATCCGGCCAGCGAAGAAGGCGATTTTAAAGAGTATATCAATCCAAACAGTTTACATATTCAGCAAGCTTATATCGAACCAGATTTGGCTAATGCCGAGCTTGGCAAAGGCTATCAGTTTATCCGCAAAGGATATTTTACGCTAGATGCCGACACTAAACCCGGCCAGTTGGTATTTAACCGTACTGTAACCCTCAAAGATAACTGGACTAAAAAAGCCGAATAAGCAATGGACAATTCTAGATTAGCCTGGCTGCAGGCACACATCGGTAAATCAACAAAAAATAGTCCTTCGCCATTTGCGCATTGGCTTGATGGTATTTTAGAAGAAGCTGAATTGGGTAAAGTGGCCGTTCGGTTTGCCGTTCGGCCAGATATGACTAATCCGCATGGTACTTTGCATGGCGGCGTAATTTCTGGAATGCTCGATGATGTAATTGGCACCGCCGTGGCATCCTTAAATAAAGCTCAACCTTTTGTGAGTATTAATCTTTCGGTAGATTTTTTGCAAGCCTCAAAAGTGACCGAAGAGGTAATTGCTCGAGCAGAAATTTTGCGGAATGGCCGAACTGTAATTTACGTTCGGGCTGAGTTACTTAGCCAATCTGGTAAAATTTTAGCAGTTGCAACAAGTAATTTAGTGGCTGTGCCAACAAAAAATTAGTCTGTCCTTAAAATAGTAGGCAATTTATACCTATTAATTTATTTTCCATTTTTTTGCGTCAAAGTTGATGAATTGACCGGTATTTTCTAACTTTGAAGCGAAGGGTATTCCCAAAATAAACTTCTAATTATTAAAAAATTGCATTAGCAATTCTTGTGAATAAAACTGCGACAGTTATATTAAACGAACAAAGAATAACAAGCTATATGCCTCAGCAATTGCGTGGGCGTATTCTGTGTTCGTGGGTAGTCGCAGTACCTATTCCCTCAGTTTACTGTCCCACGCAAATTTTTTAAATCTCCTCCTATTTTTTAAATATATCATCTTTGAGCAAGCTTATCAAGCAGCTATAGCCAGGCCTATAATATTAAAAAAATCAAACCATCCGCTGTTTAGTGTGTTTTCTTCATAAATCTAAAAATTATGAAAACTACAGCATCAAAATCAAATCAGGGCGATATGGATTTTAAGAATTCCCCCTTGTTCGAGTTATTTATAACAGAGTTAAGAGATATTTATTGGGCAGAAAAACACCTGGTAAAAAATCTACCTAAAATGGCAAAAGCCGCTACTTCAGACGATTTACGCATGGCCATGGAAGAGCATCTCAGCCAAACCGAAAATCAGGTAGAGCGGCTGGAAGAAATATTTCAGCTTTTAGATAAGCGGGCAGTTGGTAAGCGTTGCGAAGGTATGGACGGACTGGTAGAGGAGAGTAAAGAGAAAATGGAGGATACCGAAGATGGTTCGCTTACCCGCGATGCCGGACTGATTGGTTCTGCCCAGAAAATAGAGCATTACGAAATTGCCGCTTACGGAACCTTGAAAACGCTGGCTGAGGTATTGGATCTAGACGGGGAGGTGATCTCATTATTAAATGAGACTTTAGAAGAAGAGAAAGAAACTGATTCTCGCTTAACAGAAATAGCCGAAAGCCACGTTAACGAAGAAGCCAAGGAAGAGGAGAAATAAAAATCGCCCTTAAAGACTAGGTCATCCATAGAGATGGCCTTTTTTATGCAATTTGTTTTGCAGTTCTTTTATCAATTTTGCCATCCTTAGGCCTGTCAATTGTCACCTTGAGCTTGTCGAAAGGTGTATGCATTATCCTTTCTACAAGCTCAGGATGACAACTTAATTGCTCACCTGAAATCAGGCGAGCTGTCCGCAGGACTGAGGGGTAAATTTAACCTCCTCCAACCCCTCCTAAAATTAGTAAGGGAGTTAAATAACCACTGTTTTCAACCATAAAGCCGCCCCTTATTATTTAAGGCAGTTTGCTGAGATTCATCCCAAAAAACGCGGTTTATAAAACGCCGGTATTGCAGTTGCTTTACCAGGGGCAGAAAGGGGAAACTTCTAATCAATTTTCGGCAATCGGGGTTTTGGCAATTGCAGTTCATGGTCCAGAAAGGGTCTAGTTCTGTGGTAGAATAATCCAGAAAGAGTTCGGCATCCCGTTCAATTATGCCGGCACTAATTAGTTCCAGATTTTTAGTGATAAACACGTTTGGCTTACAACTGTGGTTTAGAAATAAAACGGGGCTGTCTGGTTTCGGAATGACCCATTCGCGATCGCCAACGCCAATCCAGTTTAACCCCTCTAAAGCAAACTGGGGTGTATAATCGTGAAAAATATGGTCGCCTTTAAAACTGAAAATAATCTCCTCTGCTTTGAAGTTTTTTTTGCTAAATAAGCCGATGCCTGCAATGGGCGAGGCGGCGGTAAATACATTTTTCATGAGGTTTTAATTTTAGCAATAGGTTTTAGATTTAATTTCCTGCTGTTTGAAAAAGTGGTTTTAAGTCCCCTAAGTTTGAGGGTGCAGACAAAAGTTTGGCCGAGCGAACCATTTTTTCAGATAAGTATTATGGTTTTAAACGTCGCTTTGGGCTTAATATTTTTGCTAATTTGAAATTTTGAGGTGTTGGGTCTTCCCTGCCTTGCCAGAGATATTGAAACTGGGAAAGAGTTGATGGCACAGTGCGCCAGATGGCTTATTAGTGGGGATAAAGGGTGGTTCTACTGATATCAAAATCGGCCTACGAATTGCATATGCCAAACCAACCTAAATTATTGGG
>CAZFAE010000032.1:0-10164 GCA_964516035.1 uncultured Sphingobacterium sp. | reverse complement strand
AAGCCGGCTCTGCGGATGGCTTCTAGGCCAAATTCAACCAATTGCGGGTTTTGGTCCAACACTTTTTTCATGTTGCGGTATTGCTCATGAACCTCAAAATCAAAAGTAGATTTTGGATATGCAGCCAGTGTATTTTGGGTGATTTCTTTCAGCAGGTTTTCATGTTCAGCCAGGGCTTCGTCGGTAAAATCGCGAATAATAAATTCTAAAGTGGCTTCTTCTACGCTTCCGCGGATGGCCACCGGATGAATAAATCCGGCTTTGCCTTCGGTACTTTCGGGGCTTAGTTTTTCTTTGGGAAGCCGAGCCACAATTTCCGAAGCTATTTTAATGGCGCTTTCCATTTTGCCTTTGGCAAAGCCGGGATGCGAACTTAGTCCGTGAATATGAATGGTGACGCCATCGGCCGAAAATGTTTCGTTTTCTAAAGAACCGGCACTTTCGCCATCAACGGTATAGGCAAAATCGGCAGCCAGTTTTTTTAAATCGGCTTTATTTACGCCACGGCCAATTTCTTCGTCGGGAGTAAATAAAATTTTTAGTGTGCCGTGTTTAACTTCAGGATTTTGAACAAAGAAATTTACCACATCCATAATTTCAGCCAAACCGGCTTTATTATCGGCACCCAGCAAAGTATTTCCGCTGGCAGTTACGATATCGTTCCCAATCTGGTCTTTTAAGTCCGGATGTTCGGCCAGTCGCAAAACCTGAGTCGGGTCATCGGGTAAAACCAAATCCTGGCCCTGGTAATTGGCATGAATTATGGGTTTTACACTTGCGCCGCTGCAATCGGGCGAAGTGTCCATATGCGAGCAATAGCAAATTACCGGAACCTGCTTATTAGTATTAGACGGGAGGGTGGCATATACATAGCCGTTTTCGTCGATGTGTGCATCGTTTAAACCCAAAGCCTGCAATTCTGTAACCAGCAAACGGCCCAAATCTTTTTGTTTTTCGGTAGATGGACAGCTATCTGAATAGGGGTCAGACTGGGTATCAATTTTTACATAATTCAAAAATTGCTCTAAGGCGGTGTAATTATAATTTTTCAGTGCGTCCATATTCGTTTGGGATTTATCCCGAGAGGTAAATTTAAAATAAATACGTACCTTTTAGTAAGATTTATTTGCCAATGGATATAGAATCTTTACATGATTATTGCCTGCAAAAAGCGGGTGTTACCGAGGGTTTCCCTTTCGGGGAAGGTGTTTTGGTCATAAAAGTAATGAACAAGATGTTTTTACTTTTAGACCTGTCGGGGGGCGAAACTATGAATGTTAAATGCGACCCGGAAAAAGCCCAGGAATTACGGGAAGAATTTGAAGAAGTACAGCCCGGTTACCATATGAATAAGGTGCATTGGAATACGGTTTATATTAAAGGAAGGCTCAGTAATCAACAAATCAAAGAAATGATAGACCACTCTTACGATTTGATTGTGGCCAGCTTGCCAAAATCTCAGCAAGCATTATTAAAAGGCGCTTAGTATATTTGGGATAGATATGAAAAAAATCATCCTTTCGCTGGGCGTTTTGCTTGGCTTAGCCTGCTCCTCTTTAGCACAACAAACTCCTTTTGAATTAAGTAAAACTCAAAATACCACCGCTACCCATGCGGAGGCCATTGCTTTTTATCAGCAATTGGATAAAACTTACGAGCAGTTGAAACTGATTACCTGCGGCCCAACAGATGTGGGCCGGCCCCTGCATTTGGCGGTTTTATCGAAAAATAAAGTGTTTGACCCGGTTCAATTACGCAAACAGAACAAGCGTATTGTTTTAATTAATAACGGTATTCATCCCGGAGAACCGGAAGGGATTGATGCCAGTATGATGCTGGTACGTGATTTATTGAAAAATAATTTAGTTCCGGATAATGTGGTGATTTGCGTGATTCCGCTTTATAATATTGATGGCAGTTTAAACCGTTCGTCCACTTCGCGGGCTAACCAAAATGGTCCGGAAGCTTATGGTTTTAGGGGAAATGCACAAAACCTGGATTTAAACCGTGATTTTATTAAAACCGATTCTAAAAATTCACGCTCTTTTCAGGAAATTTTCAATGCTTGGCAGCCCGATATTTTTATGGATAATCATACCAGCAATGGTGCCGATTATCAATATGTAATGACTTTGATTGAAACGCAGCAAGATAAATTAAGCCCAATTTTGGCTGATTTTATGACTCAAAAGTTAACGCCCGAATTATTTAAAAGAATGAAAGCCGGCGGTTTTGAAATGACGCCTTATGTAGACCATGTGGCCGAAACTCCCGATGAAGGTATCCAAGCTTTCCTGGAAGTCCCGCGTTTTAGTACCGGATATGCTGCGCTGCATCAAACCATGGGTTATGTGCCCGAAACGCATATGCTCAAACCTTTTAAACTTAGGGTGGAAGCTACTTATGAATTGATGAAACATCTCATCAATTTTACCCGTGAAAATGCGGAAGCGGTGGGTGCCGTGAGAAAAAAGGCTTTGGAAGCTGCCCAAAAACAAACCGAATTTGCTTTGGCCTGGAAACCGGATAGAAGCCGGGTAGACAGTGTGAATTTTAAAGGCTTTGAAGCAGGCCGTAAACCCAGCGAAATTAGCGGCGAGCCTCGTTTGTATTATGACAGAAGCAAACCATTCCAGAAAAATATTGCATGGTATCGTCATTTTGAGCCCTCGATAAGCGTAAAAGCTCCAGCCGCTTATGTTATTCCGCAGGCCTGGCAAAAAGTAATTGATTTACTGAAATTGAACGGCGTGCAAATGCAGCGTTTAAATCGCGATACACTCATCAACCTGGAAATGTATTATATCGCCGATTATAAAAGTCCGGCTAAACCTTACGAAGGACATTTTTTGCATACCCAGGTTAAGGTGAATCCGGTACAGCAGGCGGTGCATTTTTATGCCGGCGATTATATCGTGAAAGTGAATCAGCCTCAAAACCGATATATCGTCGAAACTCTGGAGCCGCAAGGTGTAGATTCTTTCTTCGCCTGGAATTTCTTTGATTCCATCTTAGGACAAAAAGAATATTTTTCGAGTTATGTTTTTGAAGATACGGGAGCGGAGTTGCTGAAGAATAATCCGGAGATGCTTAAGAAATTTGAAGAGGCTAAAAATCAAAACGAGACTTTAAAAAAGAGTGCTTCAGCTCAGCTAGATTGGGTGTATAGAAACTCAGATTATATGGAGAAAACTTTTATGCGGTATCCGGTGGGGAGAATTTTGGGTAATTAGTATTTAGTAATTAGTATTTAAACTGGGTGTTTTTTATTGTATTTAGTAGATAGTAGTTGGTATTTGGCCTTGGTGTATAATTGTATTTAATTACGTTCGTTAAGGTTTAATGCATAAATATAAAGATCTAAGAATTTGGAATAAAGCCATGGAATTAGTTAAAGATGTCTATCAGGTAACTTCTACATTTCCAGATAAAGAACGGTTTGGATTGATAAGTCAGATTAATCGGGCTGCAGTTTCCATTCCTTCAAATATTGCAGAAGGCGCCGGAAGAAACTCTGATCCGCAATTCTTACAGTTTGTTTCGATTGCACACGCCTCATCTTATGAATTAGAAACACAATTAATCCTTTCTGAAGCTCTGGGATATTTAACAAAAGAAAAATTGTCGAATTTATTGGTTAGTATTGAAGAATTACAAAAAATGAGCTGTGCATTGCAGAAAACGCTTAAAAGCTAAATACCAACTACTATCTACTAACTACTAAAAAGTGCAAGAATACATCACCCAAACCCCTGTCGCCAGTATCATTTTCCTGTTTACGGTAATTACCAGCGTTTATGCATTTTCTAATCCAGAGCTGTACGGAAAATTTATGCTGCATCCTTATAGTGTAAGTAGAGGGCAGCGGGTTTATTCTTTATTAACCAGCGGCTTAATTCATAAAGACTGGATGCATTTGTTGTTTAATATGTTGTCTTATTTCTTTTTTGCTTTTCCTTTAGAGCGCACTCTGGCTTCGCTAAGCGAATGGGGGCATGTGCAATTTGGTTTGCTTTATGTGTTGAGCTTGATTTTAAGTGATGTAACTTCTTTACTCAAACATAAAAACGATTTCTGGTACAACAGTCTTGGTGCTTCGGGTGCAGTTTGTGCGGTGGTATTTAGTTATATTTTATTTTACCCGATGACTAAAATGCTTATCCTGCCTATCCCAATTCCCATTCCGGCGGTATTATACGGATTTCTGTTTTTGGGTTATTGCTGGTATGCTTCACGCAACTCTAGCGACCATATTAACCACGATGCACATTTTTATGGGGCTTTAACCGGCATTCTCATTACGGTAATTTACCATCCGGATATTGTGCCTTATTTTATTGGGCAATTAACGGGGAGTAGGATTTAAAAATTCTTCCCCTCCCTTGGAGGGGTGTCCGAAGGACGGGGTGGTTTAAGTGAAATGGTCGAAGGATGGTGCTCCACCTTTCGACAGGCTCAAGGTGACAGATTTGACTTACAAAAAACTCATCGGGTTTTCCGGGTCTTTGATAATTTCGAAGAGGGTATGTCCCCAGGGTTTCCAGAAATTTTCTAAAACCTGGCCGTAAGTTTTATTCTCCCAGTAATCAAAAATAGGCTTACTGCTAATGCCCTGCAAAGGCATAGGTTCTATATAAATGGCATCGGGCGTAGGCATTACCGTATATTCCGGCAAACGGTTAAACAGGTAGGCCGAATAAAAAAACCGGGCGCAAATCTCTTCAAACTGAATAGGCTCCAATATTTTATCCTGATTTTTTTCCAATGCTTCGCGATGGTAAGCGGCATTGGTGCCATTATCCTGCAGGCAGGCAATGATGCCAAAATCGCCGGCTCTTAAACTAAAGCTGAGTGTGTTAATTTCATCGCGGTAGCTGAAAAAATCGGCCTCTTGTTCCAATTTTAAAACCTGGATACTCCAGGGATTTGGTGCTTCAAAAATCATGGGCTTTGTTAGCGATTGCAACATCAGATGCAAATTCCCGAATTTATAAGCCAAAGATTGAGACAGGTTAAAGGCCTCGCCCTGGGCAATTTGCTGGCGCATGCCTTGGCGTATTTCGTGGTAAATAATGCCATAAACCAGTTTGCCAATCCATTGAAAAAGCCGTATTTCGGGTAGGGCTTTAACGGCATCATAACCCGTCGAAAAAGCTGCTTCCACCCCCGCTTCTAAAGGCGAAATAGCACTTTCAAAAACAAGTCTGGAACAGGGTATTTTAATATCCTTATACGTAATAATACTTTCGTCGAGCAGTTTAAAAGGCTGCTCTTCCAATTTGAAACGTTGTAAAAACCAGGCAGGAAATACCGTGGTTTCTTCATCGGCAGCAAGTAGTTTTTCTCCGCTTAAAAAGCAGTGTTGCTTGCTAAAATTGAAATTTTTAAAAGGCTCGTATAGTGGCGAAATCATCGGCCAAAGGTAAGCCAGAAAATTTAATATCTCCGGTAAAACGCATTGATTTTATCCACCAGCTGACTGTAAATAGGTTTGGTAAATTCGATGAATAATGCCTGCGGTGCTGGCGCCGCACTTTCTTTGCGGTTGCTCATTTTTTTCTGCATTTCATTCAAAGCACGTTCGTCGCCTTTATATGATGCCCATTCGTCGCACCAAACAAAAGTACCCGGCATTTTTTCATTGGTAATAATGTTTTTAGTTTTCCAGTCCAGTATTCTAAAATCCAGCAATCCACTGGAGGTAATTGTTTTTTCAAAATGCGTGTATTGCGCTTTTACCGTCCCGAAAATATTTTCCTGCCTGGCCGAAACGCCAATTTTCACGCTATCGCGTTTCACTTCTTCCACACGTTCTTTCATGTAAGTTTGTCCAACTGCAAAATCATCAAAAGATAAAGTCAATACCTGATTTGGCACCAATTTGGTCCGCTTAGCTTCCTCGGGACTAAAAAATTTAATGAAGCTTCTTTTTTCATAATTCAGCAGGTATTCAAAAATCTTGTTCTGAAAATATTCATTGGTAATGGCATACACGCCACGGTTCACCTGTACCGGTTCCAGTACCACTTTAAGCGCCGCTGCCCAATAAGCTTCGTCCATTTTTAGTTTGGCATCCTTAAAACCCGGCTGCAATTGTTCTACTTTTTCAAAATCGAAATAAGCTATTTTAGCGCTTTCGCGGATGTTTTCAGCCAAGAGTTTCAACCCACGGGCATAACGAACCTCTGCCGCTTTATATCTGGCATCGTCCGCTTCCTGCACATATTTCCGGGGCTCGCCAATGGCATCGCGACAGCTCGGACAGCGTCTGATTTCGTTTGATAAATTATTGAGTGCCTGATATTCATTCAGGATATATTCCCAGCGTAAAATATCGGCAGACATACTCAGTTCCTTAATGCGATTTAAATGCCCCTCTTCCGCATATTGATAGGCTTTTTTCAAGGTCTGCATCGCCTTTCGGTTGTCAGTATCTTGTTTTAAGCGATTCACGGCCTGGTAAACAGCCTTGTCATAATCGCCTTTTTCGAGAGAACGCCTGCCCGTAGAACAGGCCGATAGTACAATTAAAAAGCAAAAACCAAGGTAAAGCAGAACTGATTTCATAAGAATGGGTTTAGAAGCGAAAATTTAAAGAATAGTTTCCCAATATTTTTCATTTAATTCGTGAAACGACTTAAACTATAGACGAATGGTACTGCAAATCCGTTACAATTCTTTTGAACTTAATTTGAAATACCCCTTTCGTATTTCCGGATTTTCGCGTACAGCTACGCCTTTAATGCTTTTAGAGATAGATTGCGAAGGCATAACCGGCTATGGCGAAGCTTCTATGGTGCCCTATTTGGGCGAAAATATAGAAAGCGCTCAGCATTTTATGGCAAAGGTCAATCTCGATTGGTTGAAACTGCCTTTCAATTTTGATGAAGTTTTTGCCTATCTCGACAGTCTGGCTCCCGGTAACACAAATATTAAAGCCGCTATCGACATCGCTCTGCACGATTTACAGGGCAAAATAGACGAAGTACCCTGCTATGAAATGTTTAGTGCCAATCCATTGTTAATGCCGCAAACATCCATTACCATTGGTATGGATAGCCCGGAAATTATCATCCAAAAAGTAAAAGATGCCAGCCAGGCTGCCATTTTAAAAGTAAAATTGGGTGGCGAAGAAGATAAAATACTCATACAAACCATTCGTTCGGTAAGTAATTTGCCACTTTACGTGGATGCCAACCAAGGCTGGAAAGATAAAAATCAGGCTTTGGAAATGGTCTTTTGGCTACAAGAGCAGGGTGTTCAGCTTATAGAGCAACCTATGGACAAAAACAATCCCGACGATAATGCCTGGATTACCGAAAACAGCCCCATTCCTATTTTGGGCGATGAAGCCGTTCAGCGTTTGCCGGATGTAGCCAAGGCCAAAGGGGTTTATCATGGCATCAACATCAAATTGATGAAAAGCGCCGGTATGCACGAAGCCTTTAGCATGATTCAGAAAGCACGAGAACTGGATTTGAAAATACTGATTGGCTGCATGAGCGAAACTTCCTGCGCTACGCTGGCCGCCGCCGCCCTAGCTCCCCTTTGCGACTGGGCCGATTTAGACGGTCCTTTTTTGACCCAAAATAATCCTTTTGCCCAACCCGAATTTAAAGATGGGAAATGGGTTTTGAGCGAAAAGCCGGGTTTGGGACTTGCTTAATCTTTAACTAAAAGAAAATATTTTAAACTTTTTGTAACCATTCGCCTGCCTTTTACGTATAAAGGAGAAAATGTGGACTAAATTTTAAAATAATGAAAAGGTTAAAATACAACCCAAAGCTGATTTTATTAGTTTTTCTAGGCTTCGTTGTTTTGTACAGTTGCCAGAAAGAAGTTTTAAATCCCAATCGTTCCATTCCCGATAGGCATGTAGTTCCTGAATATTTTGCCCGAACTGTTGCTGAAAAATTTAATGGTGATCAATTCTTTAAAGGTTCGAGAGAGGCACAGCCAAATTCTTCAACATCTGGAAATCGTTTGCTTAATATTTCGGTAGAGAGAGAAATTAAGAACAGCTTCACGATTCCTGATAAAAACAAAAAGCCGGCATTTTACATTTTTAATTATGCCAATGGCGGCTTTGTTTTTGTATCTGCGGAATTTACACTGCAACCCATATTAGCTTATGTACCAAATGGCGAAGTAAAAAGAGATACGGTGCCGGCAGGTTTGGTGATGTGGATGGAAAAAACGGTAGAGAATATTGAGATAGTAAGGGATGAGAGGTATGATAACTCTAAAATTGGTATTGCGGCTTGGAGGGATTTCATCCGAAAAAATGAGATAACTGTACCACTGGATGTAGAAGTTGATTTATCCTCATTTGCCCGTCCTTTAATTTTATCCGATAATAAATATATCGTTCCATTAGATCCAGAACCTAGTTGCGAGGATTGGGTAGTGACTATAAAAGGGCCTTTGGTAGCCGCTACTTGGGGGCAAGGAAAAACTTACAATAATTTAATTAACCTGAATGTTAATTATGGATGTTATCAAAGTGGAAATGATCGGCCTTGGACCGGTTGTGTGGCTACTGCCATGGCACAACTGATTTACTATTGGAAAAAACCTGCTATTTATGATTTTAATTCTATGCCATTAAACTCTGGGAATTCAGAAGTACAGAAACTAATGTTTGATGCAGGCAAAAGCGTAAATATGGATTGGGAATGCGAAGCCTCAGGAGCAAGTCCAAATGCAATTGCTCCCGCTTTAAAGAGTTATTTTAATTATGTTTCGGCAGTAAAAGAGGATTTTAATGTTTCACATGTGATTGACAATTTATCGAAAGGCTGGCCAGTTCTATTAGGAGGGTGTATGGACAGAACAAATCTGTTTTTGGGGATATTTTATTCCTACCAAGAATGCCATAGATGGGTTTGCGATGGTTACAATGAATTTATCTCCCCATGTTATGGAGGTTATACTTACCTACACATGAATTGGGGTTGGCATGAAGCTGAGGGAGGTTCTGATTATAATGGATGGTTTGGTTATGGTGTTTGGTATATCCCGCAAAATGATTATAATTTCCAATATGCCCAAAGTGCGATTATTAATATTCACCCTTAAATTAAGAAATGATGAAAAAAGTAGTTATTTATCTTTTGCTGACTTCGTTTTCGAAATTGTCTTACGCCCAAAAGTGGGAATCTATGGCCAAATTAAACTCAGGTTTTTTCCATTTTACTGGATCAGGTGTCGATCAATTCAGTTTCATTAATCAGGGCGATCCGCCTTTTCATAATTACACTAATAATCCATACGGTTCCAAAAGTGGTTTATCTTATGGCTTAGGGGTTAACCTGCAAAGAACAACTTCTTATTATTTCGTTTATGGCTTAAGTGTCGATTGGGAATCATTGCAAAGTAAAGTGCCTTTAGAATACACAGATAACAATCAGGTTTCATGGTCTGGAAGAACTTTTTTAAGGAGGAATTTCATCACCATTATTCCTCACTTGGGTTTTAGGGTTCCCTTCAAAACTTTTGCATTAGAAGCTAGTGCGGGATTAGATTTTGCAATCCCCATATTTCAGGCCAGAGAAAAAGGCAAAGCTGTATCTAGCGACGGGCAAACTATTAGAACAGATGTGGAAAGACCACAGCCCCCAATAGATTTGAGAAATTCTTTTCAGCTAGCTGCTTATGTAAAAAGATATGGATTGAGTTTAGGATATGCTCCCGGGAAGGTTAATTATTTAAGCGGGTATGCAGGTGCGGGTACACAAGAAATTTTCTCCCGCTCCCTCAAACTGAGTCTGCAATACCGGCTCAATAAATAAACAAAAACCCCCAAAGCTTTGCTTCGGGGGTTTAAAATCGGTGCAATCACCTCAATTCCTGTAATCTCAAATATTTAGTTCCCGCCAATAATTACCGGGGCACTTTTGCCATTACCCATAATAATGATTTTGGTATTTGGAGAAAGTGCAATTTCTTTTTGCGCCTTAATAGTTTCGTATTGCAATTGCTTATCGCTTAAGCCGGTAGATAAAATACGCTGGTAATCAGCAATACCCTGAGCCTCTACCCGTTTACGTTCTGCTTCCTGGCGTTCTTTTTGGAGCACGAAAATCATTTTTTGAGCATCCTGTTCGGCGTTAATTTTAGATTCGATGGTTTTCTTTACCGATTCTGGCAAAGTAATATTACGCA
>CAZFAE010000031.1:11176-23866 GCA_964516035.1 uncultured Sphingobacterium sp. | reverse complement strand
CCGGTGTTTGATACTCTTTGACTATCAATAATTCCGTTGAGCCCTATGGAACTCTACGGACTGAGGTAATTATTTGTGGTGGAACGACTTTGTGTCGTGCCACCACTAAACGTAGAGAAAAGCAAGCTGAAATTTAATAAACCCGATTGCACTGGAAAGCCCGGAACCCCGATTTTTCGGGGTGAGGACTTGTAAGGGAAAGCGGGACTGGAGTATTAAAAAGAGTAGCATATTTGGATTTTAAAACCCACCCCGTCCTGCGGACACCCCTCCAATGGAGGGGAATAAAAAAGCCCTCCCGAATTCGGGAAGGCTTTTAAAAAGAGCCTGTCTTGCTAACCTTCGACAAGCTCAAGATAACAAAACATCGATTTTTACCAGATTTTAATACGGTCCTCTGGTTTTTTGTACAGCTTATCGCCAGGCTGAATATTGAAGGCTTTGTACCAGGCATCCATGTTTACAGGTGCCCCGATGGTGCGGTATTCACCGGGCGAATGCGGGTCTGTTACAATTAATTGTGCAGCAGTTTCGGCCAAAATATTCGTTCTCCAAACTTGTGCCCAAGCCAAAAAGAATCGTTGGTCTGGTGTAAATCCATCGATTTGGGTAGTTGATTTTCCTTGCGGAGTCATCTTAAATGCTTCGTAAGCAGCGTTTAAACCACCTAAATCGCCAATATTCTCTCCTAATGTTAATTTACCATTTACGTGGATGGTATCTAAAACGGTATAGGCATCATACTGTTCTTGAAGCGATTTTGCTTTGGCTTTAAACTTGGTTAAATCTTCTGCTGTCCACCAGTTTTTTAGGTTACCATCTTTATCGTACTGGCTTCCGGAATCGTCAAAACCATGCGAAATTTCATGACCAATTACGGCTCCGATGCCGCCATAATTCAAGGCATCGTCTGCATTGGGATCGAAGAATGGGAATTGCAAAATTCCGGCCGGAAATACAATTTCGTTTAATACCGGATTGTAATAGGCGTTTACGGTTGGTGCACTCATGCCCCAACGGGTTTTATCAACCGGTTTGCCTAACTGGTTCACCATTTCGGTATAAGCATAGGTGCTGGCATTGCGTAAATTTTGAATAAAATTGACATTGCTTACTTCTAAACCTTCGTAATTTTTCCATTGATCTGGGTAGGCAATTTTTGGCGTAAAGGCATATAATTTTTCTATAGCTTTTACTTTGGTTGCCGGGCTCATCCAATCTAAATTATTGATACGGATTTCGTAAGCTTTAATAAGGTTGGCAATCATTTCTTGCATGCGGGCTTTGGCTTCGGGCTTAAAATGTTTCTCAACATATAATTGGCCCAACAATTCGCCCAGGGTACCGTCTGTTAATGATGACATGCGCTGCCAGCGTGGTGTTTGCACTTTTTGGCCGGTTAATATCTGGGTAAATGCAAAATTGGCGTCTACAAAAGCACTGCTTAAATAAGGTGCAGAGCTTTTTAACACGTTCCACTGCAAGTATGTTTTCCAATCGTTTACCGGAGTGCTTACTAATAATGCATCTAAATCTGTAAAGAATTTAGGGGAAGCTACCAGAATGGTATCCTGTCCGCTAACCTTCATTTTAGGCAACAAAGCTGCCCAATTGATGTTAGGGGTTGTTTTGCTAAAATCAGCAAGCGCAAACTTGTTGTAAGTTTTGTAAGGGTCACGCATTTCTACGCGACTCATTTGCGCAGCAGCCAGGGCTTTTTCTATGGCAAAAATGCTTGCCGCATTTTTTTGGGCTTCTGCTTGGGTAGAACCACTCAGGGTAAACAGCTTGGCTACATAGTTTTTATAGGCTTCCTGAATTTTCAGGCTACGGGCATCCGATTTTAAATAATAGTCGCGATCGGGTAAAGTGGTTCCACCCTGACCTAACTGAGCAACCATTTTAGTGGCTTCTTTACGGTCTTGGCCTACATAAAAACCAAACATCGGAGAACCTAATCCAACGGTACGCATGGTAGCTACTTCATTCAGAATACCTTCTAAATCTGAAACGGCTTTTAATTTGTTTAATTCTGGAACTATCGGGCTGGCACCTAATTTTTCAATCGTGGCACTATCCATACCTGCCGAATAAAAATCGCCAATGCGTTTTTTAACCGAACCCGGCTTAGCTGTTTTATCGGCGGCAGCCTCATTTAAAATATTTTTTACGGCGTTGATGTTAAAATCGCGAAGCACATTAAAACTTCCCCAACGGGTTTCTTTTGCAGGCACCGGATTGTTTTTAATCCAGGTTCCGCTGGCGTATTTATAAAAATCCTGTCCGGGATTTACCGTTAAATCCATATTAGATTTATCGATGAATTTAGATTTGGGACTTTTAGGCGAATCGTGCTGTGCCGAAGCGCTATAGCTAAAGCTTAAAGCCAAGCCCAGCAAACATAAGCGTGAGTATTTAATTTTCATGTTTTATGGTTATTTTTTAATGAATATGAAGATAAGTTTTTATCTGATTATTTAACAAGCCACTTTCTAAAATTCCTGTTACACAATTTATGGTAATAGCTTAAAGCATGCAATATTTTAACATCGAAACCTTATTTTTGCGCTTTCAGAATTTACGTTGAGCATGAGCATATCCAAAACATATAATCCCAAAGAAGCAGAAGATAAATGGTATAGCTATTGGATGGAAAAGCAATTTTTCCGTTCGGTACCTGATGAGCGTGAGCCTTATACCATTGTTATTCCACCGCCAAACGTAACCGGTGTACTGCACATGGGTCATATGTTAAACAATACCATTCAGGATGTATTGATTCGCCGTGCCAGAATGCAAGGCAAAAATGCTTGCTGGGTTCCGGGAACCGACCACGCTTCTATCGCTACCGAAGCTAAAGTGGTAGCTATGCTGAAAGAAAGAGGCATTGAGAAAAAAGACCTGACCCGCGAAGAATTTTTAGCTTATGCCTACGAATGGAAAGACAAATATGGCGGTATTATTCTTAAACAATTAGAAAAACTGGGCGCTTCTTGTGATTGGGACCGCACCCGTTTTACGATGGATGAATCGCTTTCTGAAGCGGTAATTGACACTTTTATTCATCTCTATAAAAAAGGCTGGATTTACCGTGGCGTTCGTATGGTGAATTGGGATCCGCAAGGAAAAACCGCCGTTTCTGACGAAGAGGTAATTCGTAAAGAAGTTAACCAGAAGCTGTATTATATACGATATGAAGTTGTAAGTAATGAGTTGAAAGTTGAAGGAGAAGAAAACCCTACAACCCAAAACCCGCAACCTGCAACCTATTTAACAGTTGCCACTACTCGTCCCGAAACCATCATGGCCGATACGGCGATTTGCGTTAACCCGAATGATGAGCGTTATTTTCATTTAAAAGGCAAAAAGGTTTTAGTTCCGCTCATCAACCGTGAAATTCCAATCATTGAAGATGAGTATGTAAGTATTGATTTTGGTACCGGATGCCTTAAAGTAACACCGGCACACTCATTAGATGATTATGAATTGGGCATTAAACATAAATTGCCGGTTATAGATATTTTAAATGACGATGGCACACTGAACGAGAAAGCCCAAATTTTAGTGGGCGAAGACCGTTTTATTGCCCGTAAAAAAATTGCCAAAATGCTCGAAGAATCCGGCAATTTGGAAAAAGTAGAAGACAATAAATCCCAGTTAGGATATTCTGAGCGTACAGATGCGGTAATTGAGCCTAAACTATCCATGCAATGGTTTTGCAAAATGGAGGAGATGTCTCAGCCGGCTTTAGATTATGTATTGAATGGCGAAGTAAAACTCATCCCCGAAAAATTCACCAATACCTACAAGCATTGGATGGAAAACGTAAAAGATTGGTGTATTAGCCGCCAATTGTGGTGGGGACAGCAAATTCCGGCCTGGTATTTACCTGATGGCCAATTTGTTATTGCAAAAACCCGAGAAGAAGCCTTTGCAGAAGCCCAAAACTTACAACTTACAACCCAGAACCTTCAACCTTCGGACTTAAAACAAGACGAAGACGTAGTTGATACCTGGTTTTCTTCCTGGTTATGGCCTATTTCGGTATTTGATGGTTTTAAAGACCCCGATAATAAAGAAATTAATTACTACTACCCTACCAACGATTTGGTTACCGCTCCCGAAATTTTATTCTTCTGGGTAGCCCGCATGATTATGGCCGGGCACGAATTCCGTGGAAAAGCACCTTTTAAAAATGTGTACCTCACCGGAATTGTACGTGATAAATTGGGGCGTAAAATGTCTAAATCGTTAGGCAATTCGCCAGATCCGATAGATCTAATTGAAAAATATGGCGCCGATGGCGTTCGGGTGGGTATGCTATTATGCTCCCCTGCCGGAAACGATTTGATGTTCGACGAAAGCTATTGCGAACAAGGTCGCAACTTTGCCAATAAAATCTGGAATGCCTTCCGATTGGTAAAAGGTTTAGAAGTGGATGCTACCTTGGCTTGCCCTAATCAATTGGCTATCCATTGGTTTGAAAGCAATTTCAATCAGGCTTTGATACAAATTGAAGAAGACTTTAAAAATTACCGTCTTTCTGAAGCCTTAATGGGCATTTATAAATTAGTTTGGGATGATTTCTGTGCCTGGTATCTAGAAATGGTTAAACCGGCATATCAGCAACCTATTGACAAACAAAGCTTTGATGCCAGCATCAATTTCTTTGAGCGCATTCTAAAACTCGTTCATCCGTTTATGCCTTTCTTATCCGAAGAATTATGGCATGATGAATTATTTGGCGAGCGTGCAGCAATGGACTGCTGTATTGTAGCTCCCTATCCGGTAGCGGGTGCAATCAATCAAGCTTTGATTAAAGATTTCGATAACATTAAACAAGTGATTTCTGAAATCCGGAATGTGCGTAATACCAAGCAAATTTCTCCGAAAGAAGCCTTAACACTACAAATAAAAGCCAATTCGGGCTTAAAATATTTAGATTATCAATCCATTATAGGCAAACTGGCCAACATTACAGACCTCAGCCTGGTAAACGATAAACCGGTAGGCGCTGCCGCATTTATGGCCGGCACCGATGAATTTTTTGTACCGCTGGCCGAAAGTTTAGACCCGGAAGCAGAAAAAGAACGCATTGAAAAAGAACTGGCTTACCTGGCGGGATTTTTAAAATCGGTGGAAGCCAAACTGGGCAATGAACGTTTTGTGCAAAATGCCAAACCAGAAATTATTGCCAACGAGCAGCAGAAAAAAGCCGATGCCGTATCTAAAATTCAGTTATTGCAAGAGAGTTTGAGTGCTTTGTAATTAGTTATCAGCAGGGTCTTCTTGCAGAGAGACCCTGCTGGAACAAAAGTCCGAAAGACCGATTGATTATTAGGTTCTCTGTGCTGGAAAGAAACTAGAGCTGCTTATAAAGAGGTAATTCAGGCAGAAAAACGTAGGTTTCGTGCTCCCAATCCATCTTACAGCAAAAATGGGTTAGGCCATTACTTACCAGTAACCAAGGCACCCGGTGCACAAAATTATATCGGGCAATCTGGTCAAAAGTATCTTGCGTAATTTTTACGCTGGGTGCTTTGCATTCTACCAAAAGCACTTTTTCGCCTTCGGTATTAAATGTCAAAATATCCGAGCGTTTCTGCATCCCATTATATTTTAAACCGCCTTCAATTTGTATCAGGCTGCGTGGGAATTGCTTATCGCGAATCAAATACTGCACCACATGCTGCCTTACCCATTCTTCGGGCGTAAGCACCAAAAACTTTTTGCGTACTTCATCAAAAATAAAACGCTGTCCAGCTTCTTCTTTAATGCGAAGCGGATAAACCGGCCAGTTGAGAGGTATAGGTTCAAATAGTGACATCGCCGCTAATTTCAGAAAAAAAGCTGATGAAATGCCTCCGGATAATTTGTATTTTGGCGGCCTGATGACACTCGCCGAAATTAGTAAAGATATTAAGAACCGAAAATTCAAACCGGTATACCTTTTGCATGGAGAAGAACCTTATTATATCGATAAAATAAGCGAATTATTAGAGCAAAGCGTGCTTTCTGAAGCCGAAAAAGGCTTCAACCAAACCATTTTATATGGTAAGGATACCGATATGGCCACCATTCTGAATACGGCCAAACGCTACCCCATGATGAGCGATTTCCAATTTGTTTGGATAAAAGAAGCACAGGAAATTAAATGGGGAAAGGATGATGACGATAAAAAAGCATCAGACCCCTGGCTCAATTATTTAGAAAATCCGTTGCCTAGCACCATTTTAGTACTGTGTTATAAGTACGGCAAGTTTGATAAACGTA
This sequence comes from uncultured Sphingobacterium sp., assembly GCA_964516035.1. Taxonomy (GTDB): domain Bacteria; phylum Bacteroidota; class Bacteroidia; order Sphingobacteriales; family Sphingobacteriaceae; genus JAIPAN01. Next base: position 17,593 of record CAZFAE010000031.1, on the reverse strand, counting down.
AAAAAACCTACAAAGCCATTGAGAAAAATGGCCTCGTTTTTGAGTCGGCAGCGCTTTACGACAATAAAATTCCAGCCTGGATAGATGATTTTGTGAAAGAAAGAGGCTACGGCATACATGCCCGCGGTTCTGCCCTGCTGGCCGAATATTTGGGCAACGATTTATCTAAAATCGCCAACGAGCTCGAAAAACTATTCCTAAACATTGCTCCCGGACAAGAAATTAGCCCGGAACAAATTCAGAACAACATCGGTATTAGCAAAGATTACAATGTTTTTGAATTGCAAGATGCCCTGGCCAAACGAAATGTGGTTAAAGCCAACCAAATTATCGATTATTTTGGCGCCAATCCGAAAGCCAATCCGCTACCCATGGTTTTGGGCGTATTGAATACCTATTTCAGCAAAGTGCTCAAATACCATTATGCTTCAGACCGTTCGCCTCAAGGCCTGGCAAAGGAGTTGGGCGTAAATCCTTATTTCGTAAAAGATTATGAATTGGCCGGACGCAATTACGACCGGGCCAAGCTATTCCGAATTTTTAGTTATTTAAGAACCTGCGACCTTAAATCTAAAGGCGTAGATGCCACCGGAAATACCGATGCCGGTGAATTGATGAAAGAATTAGTCTTTAAAATTATCCATTAAAATACACGCAAATGAACCATTGGTTAGTTAAATCAGAACCTTTTAAATATAGCTGGACAAAATTTAATGAAGATAAACGCACTTTTTGGGATGGTGTGCGAAATTACCAGGCTCGCAACAACCTCAAAGCCATGAAAGAAGGCGATTTAGTGCTTTTTTACCACAGTAACGAGGGCATGTGTGTAGTCGGTATTGCCAAAGTAGTAAAAGAGTTTTACCAAGACCCCACAACCGACGATACCAATTGGGTAGTGGTTGATTTGGCCCCGGTAGAAAGTCTGAAAAACCCGGTTACGCTGGCACAAATTAAAGCAGACGAGCAATTAAAAGACATTTCTTTGGTTCGCCAAGGGCGATTATCTGTAATGCCGCTTAAAGCCACAGAATTCGACCGGATATTGGAATTGGGAAGCTAAAAAACAAAAAATACCGTCATTTCGACGAAGCATGGCGAGGAGAAATCTCATTAAAACATAACTTTATCCCCGGTTCGTGTCCTCACGAACCGGAAATACTACCCCTATTCCGAATCTTTAACAAACAAAGCCTTCAGCTCAGTGGCATCGTCCGGTTTCATTTTGCCGCCTAAAATTAAACGCAGCTGGCGGCGGCGGAGCGCCCCATCAAATAGTTTCTGCTCCTCTTCCGTTTCAACAATCAACTCCGGAACTGGAATCGTTTTTCCATCTTCACCTAAAGCCACGAAAGTATAATACGCCTCGTTAGATTTAAAACGGGTACCGGAAGGAATATTTTCGGCCCAAACATCTAGCCTCACCTCTACCGAAGTGGTAAAAGCCCGGCTTATTTTTGCTTCAATAGTTACCACATCGCCCAATTTAATGGGATGGTGAAACGAAACATTATCGACCGAAGCCGTAACCACAATACGGTTACAATGTTTTTGAGCAGAAATAGCTGCCGCGATATCCATCCAATGCAATAAACGGCCTCCCATCAAATTATTAAGAGTGTTGGTATCATTGGGTAATACCAATTCATTCATCACTATAAAAGAATCTTGGGCTGGCTTGGCAGATAATCTATTCATGTTGCAAAAATAAACATTTTGTACAGAGGCCATTAAAAACTCTTGTGCTTTAATTGTTTATGACAAAAAAGAAACTGAATTAGCCGGAATATCTTTCTAAATTAGTCTCATAAATCATCAAACATGAAACAAATCTTATTATCTGCAGCCGTTTTAATTTTAGCCGGTTCTGGCGTATTATATTTTCTCAACTTCTTTCAAAAAGGAAATGAAGTAAATACCGTTGCCGGAAAGTCTTTTTACGACTTAAAAATTACCAGCCTGGATGGTAAAACCGTATATAATTTCAAAGATTTTAAAGGCAAAAAAGTACTTTGCGTAAACACCGCTTCTAAATGTGGTTACACCCCGCAATATGCCAGTTTACAAAAATTGCAAGAACGCTATAAAGACAAGTTGATTATTGTAGGATTTCCTTGCAACCAATTTTTAGGCCAAGAACCCGGTTCTGCATCCGATATCGGCGAATTTTGCCAGAAAAACTATGGCGTAACCTTCCGCATGACCGAAAAAATTAATGTAAAAGGAAAAGAACAAAGCCCGGTTTACCAGTGGTTATGCCAAAAAGAAAATAATGGTGTAGAAGATATAACCGTGGGCTGGAATTTTGGCAAATTTTTGATTGACGAAAATGGCAAGTACATGGCCTATTTCCCATCAAAAGTAGACCCGCTAAGTGCAGAAATTACTTCAAAACTATAATCTTCACCCTCTAAAAATCCCTCCAGGCAAAAATCAGGAGGGGTTTTTTTATGCCTTTAATTCTCCTATTTTTACGATAAAAATTACGATGGCCGCCAATATCCCACCACAAACCGCTCCTACACCTACAACCGCTTTTGAGCGTTTGTTAACCATCATGAATACCTTACGGGAAGAATGCCCATGGGATAAAAAACAAACCATGGAGAGTCTGCGCCATCTCACCATCGAAGAAACTTACGAACTTTCTGATGCCATTTTAGAAGGCGATACCGAAGAAATTCGCAAAGAATTGGGCGACATCATGCTGCACCTCGTTTTTTACGCCCGTATTGGCTCCGAAACCAATGCCTTTACCATTACCGAAGTATTGAATGGTATTTGTGATAAACTCATTTCCCGTCATCCGCATATTTATGGCGATGTAGTGGTAAAAGATGAAGCAGAAGTAAAACGCAATTGGGAGCAACTTAAACTCAAAGAAGGCAATAAATCTGTTTTAGGTGGCGTACCTACTTCACTCCCTGCACTTATCAAAGCTTCACGCATCCAAGAAAAAGCCCGTGGTGTTGGTTTTGATTGGGAAGAAAAAAGTCAGGTATGGGAAAAAGTAGAAGAAGAAATGCAGGAATTTAAAGCAGAGTTCAATACCGAAAACAACGAAGCCATTGACATCGAAAAAGCTGAAAGCGAATTTGGCGACTTGTTATTCTCTTTAATCAACTATGCCCGCTTCATAAATATCAACCCCGAAGATGCTTTAGAAAAAACCAACAAAAAATTTATTAAACGTTTTCAATACCTCGAAAGCAAAGCCCAAGAATTGGGTAAAAATCTCAAAGAAATGAGCCTTACAGAGATGGATATTTTTTGGAATGAGGCGAAACTTTTAAAATAAAACATTTTTTATTCACTGTTTAAACAATATAATTCCACTCGTCGGCCATATCAAGCCATTGGTCGATGCCTTAATGCTATCCATCCAATATTTCTTTTGAGTTAAATAATTTTATAGACTTTTAGTCACAAAATTCTATAAAATATGAATAAAAAAATCTACACCTTATCCATTTTATTGCCAAAAATTCTTAAAAAATGCATGAATGGGCTCATTTTGACAGCTTGTTTATTTCCCGGGAAAAGCACTTATGCCCAAACCTATTACCCCGGGCAAGAATTTACCGGCCAACAACAAATTTGGCCGCCTGGTATTGTTGGCACTTTGTACAATTCATTTCCTTACAAAATTCTAAGTGCACAAACCAGCTTTCATGGACCTCAAAATTTATATGGCATGATTTATTTGCCCTATATACAACAAGAGTACCAAGGCGAAGTACTCGTACCCATGCCATTAATTCCACCTTATACCTCAGGTATTGCATTAAGCGCCATAAAAGCCCCCGCATTAGGCCTTTATGCACCCACAGAAGTAGTTTCTTATTACAAGAAGAAATTTTTCGAAAACGCTAAAATTTATCCATTTGCTACCGTATTACCGCTAAACGACAATATGCTTACCTACAAAGGTCCATTTAATACCCTACCACACCTCAATCAGCAAAGTCTGGGCTTTTTTCACCCCCACCCCAGCGAATATGGTGTAAGCGTTTTAGAAGCCGTACAAAAATTCACGGCCTTTAGCCATGATTTTTTTGACTGGAACGGATATGATAAAGCGGGTGATATGTGTATAACCAGTATGATTAGTTCTTCATTAACTACAGGATTTTATCTAGATAAGGACCCAGTATACATGGGATTTAATGTGAGTTCGCCGGCATATCCCTTAATTAGTAGAGATGTAGTGGGTCATGAAATTAGCCATGGTATTATATTTAGTGCATTAGGATTTCCTTCTTCGGGAGATGAAATCCTAGACGATGAAATACTCGTCAATCCAGCCGCTCAGCCCGACATGGATGCACTGACCGAGTCTTTTTGTGATATCATGGGGCTATCATTTGAAAATTGGCACAGACCCTTAAAATTTGAATTACCCAATTGGACATTGGGGATATTTCAAAATAAAAGTCAAAAAAGCGCTTACAGACCTTTTAAAGACCCAAAGTCGGAAGCTCACCCCAACACCTATAAAGGAGAATTCTATAAACAAAACCCCTATCAAGAGGGGTACAACCCACACAAAAATGGTCAGGTATTTAACCATTGGTTTTACCTCATCAACGAAGGTAAAACGGGTAATGTAGACGATATACCAGGTTTGCCCTTCGTCGTTCATCAACTAATACCCAATAACCGTACCGAAACTTATAAATTAGCCCTTAAACTGGTTTTTAAAACTTTTACAGAAAGATTGAATTATCAATCTACTTTTCACGATGTTCGTGAAGCAACCCTAGAAGTAATCCAGGAAATGGGGTACCCTATCGGTTCTCATGCCTATGTTCAGCTTTGGAATGCCTGGTACGCCATCGGTGTGGGTGATGAACATTGGAATCCTGGAAACCATCATCCTAGCTGTGTTGCCGCTCAATCGGGAGAAAGTTGGTTTAATGGATCAGTTTCGTTTAATGCTATAAAGGCAACACTAACAGATGATCTATCAAGTGAGTCTTTGTATATGCTCAACGATTGTACAGTTCAGCCAGGTATCCTCACCCGCTTGTACAATCCGGTAAATGGCCTGTTACAAGCGGCCTTAGATGGAGATAACAATCAGATTTTCCATCCTGAAAATGATCTCGCACTCTCCAAATCGGCAATAAGTGTGCATTGGGGCAATGCTTTGGCCAGTAACTGGTTTCATAAAGCCTTCAATTATCTCGGCCTGGATGAAAACGGGCTTTTCCCTATTGAAAGCATCTTAGGACATCCTGATCAGGCTTTTAGCTATCCGAAATACAATCCAGATAATCAAGTTTTCTATTATGATTTAAACGCCGAATCTGTTTCACTAGATGAAATCAGTCGACAATACTTCTTTGGCATTCATTATTTACTCAAAGGAAATACGAATAAATACAATGATCTAGATCATCCCGAATGGGAAGCTATTTTAAACGGATTAGGGAATATTTTTTCGCTAAATATTAAAGAAGATTACAAAGCATCGCTACCAGGTATTTATAACCCGGGCTGGACTTTAGGCGAAGAAGTAAACTCAAATCCCGGAGTTAACTTTACGAGGAGTTTTAGCGAGCCCAAACTTTATGGCCAGCCTAGTCTTTACAAAGGCGCACTTTGGAATGATTTTTATCCCGCTAAAAATGCTTCACTGCTAAATTTTTGGTATTACCTGCTGGTGCAAGGTACAGAGGATTACGGCCCCCAAGGCTATCAGAATGAAAAGGAAGAGCATTATTTTGTATTTGCACAAGATAAGGGCTTGGTATTAGAAATGATATGGAAAGCCTACCGGGATATCATGCCGATATTTGGCAATTTCGAAGATTTTAGATTAGCTACACTCGAAGTAGTGCAACAAACCTATGGCATCAAATCCAAACAATACATCGCCTTTTATGATGCCTGGGCAGCAGTAATGGATTATCCTGATTTTGCCTCCACGCTGGTGCATGAACCGACAGAGGAGGAAATCGTCTATCCCTGGCCGGTAAAGGTGGGTGTTCAGGCTGAATATCCTTTGTACGAGAGTAGCCGGGTATTTGAAGTTTCTGAAAACCCTGCTTTTGATGAGCTGCTTTCTCCGGTTTGGCGCTTTTTAAACAATGCGGCGCCCAGCCTGGAAACGGGTATGGTGTATGGACAAATTACGCTGGAGCAGGATAAAACCTATTTTGTGCGTTCGCATCTACTGGGTTCGGGCGAGTTGATTAAAGGAGGTTGTGCAGCTTCGGATGACCCGGCTTTTTGTGAGGCTCTAAAGGGAAAACAGAAGTGGACGGCGCCTTTTAAGTTGATTACGGGTAAGGTGCCGGCACCTACCGGGGCTTTGCCGGCTGCGGGTTCGGTGGCCCCGGCCTGGGAAACGCTTTTTTCCTGGGAGCCGGTATTGAATGCCAATGGCTATGAGTTGAAGGTAACAGATGGTTC
>CAZFAE010000031.1:6579-11076 GCA_964516035.1 uncultured Sphingobacterium sp. | reverse complement strand
ACTGGAGAAACTGCCTTCAAAACCGACCTACCCAAAGTAGTATTGGGCGATCCGGCGGATGGTACCAAGGTATCTATGCTGGCTTTTGAACAAGCTGTAAAGGCGCTGGAATGGGATAATCGTGGTGATTTCTTCCGCTTTGAGCTTTTCCTGAATGGCGATTTTAAGGAACCTAAACGAACCAAGAAGTTCTCCGAGCCGCTTGCTAATATTACTTTGGCACCGGAGGATTTCTTGCTGGACAACCATAATTTCGGCTGGACGTTTACGCCGGTGAAACTGGCGGTAGGGCCTTTTATTCCCGACGATGAATTTGGAGAAACACATATTCCTTTTCACTTCCGGCTGGACCGCGATTTGATTCCTTCGCCCCTATTGAACTCTTTTTCTTGTGTATTGTACAATACTCCGGTTAATTTATCCTGGAATGGGGTGGATGGGGCAAAAAGGTATGCCTATACTTTAAAAAATCTCTCGAATAATACGGTGGTGGCTTCGGGTGAGACGGAGGGTTTGCAGGCAGGTCCTTTTGCGGAGGCGGTAGCTCCTTTCCCGGCTTCGTATGAATGGAGTGTAGCTGCTGGTATTCAGGATATGAATGGGGTTTGGGTATTCGGTCCGCCGGCCAAGTCGGTTTACCGGGTGGCGCCTGCGGCGCCCACCGAGCTGTTGCCTAATGGTGCACAGCTGGTGGAGCTGGGGCCTGATGCTTCGGTTAATTTTTCTTGGAAGGGAATTACCGGGGTGTCGGCTTATCATTTCTCTTTATTTAAGGTAGATGGCAACGGAGATTTGCATAAGGTGGTGGAGAATAAAACGGTAAACGGGGTTTCGATATTGATGAATAACCTGGACTTTGCTTCGAAGTATTATTTTACGGTGACGGCCAAGGTGGAAGACATCATTTGCAGTGCCACTAACGGGGTGCATTTTGAAACTAAGGTGAAGCCTTTTGAGGCGGAGTTGGGCTTTAATTTCACCATCGTGGATTGTGATAAATTTGGCTTTTGTTTGCCGGATATCAAGTATAATCTCACGGTTACGGCACCTAATAATTCTACCGTGTTTGCCCGTAATGGTTTGCTTTCTAATACGGCCGGTATCACCTATGCTCCCAATAGCAGCGGGGTAAATAATGGGGAGCTGCCGATCATGAGCGGGGTGTATACTTTAACGGTGATTCTGGTACAGATTGGCCCGGAGGTGGCGGCACAGCCGAGTAAGCCGGCCTGGCTGTTTTCGGCCAAGTCTATGGATATTTTTCCGTTGCTCAATAACCTGGGAGCAGCTATTGAACTGGATGCAGCGGCTCAGGGTGGGCAAGTCAATCCGGTGCAGAATGCCATCATTAAAATCCAGTTTAAATATGATGCCGCTAATAATAATATTCAATGATTTGATTAATGAAATTTATGAAAAAGAGATTTTTATTTATGGTTGGCCTGGCGTCCGGAATAACGGCCGGGCATTCGGCCCTGGGCCAAGTGGTAAAAAGTGAATTACCTAAAAAAGGGCGTTTGGAAATACTCCCGGTAGAAATTACATATCCGCCGGGCACTAATGACGGGGTTTTGTTGGTATTTCCTAATCCGGCCAGCGATGTTCTGGAAATTAAGCTGCCGCAGGGCGATAAACGAGGCTGGATGCTAGAGCTGTTTGATCAGCAGGGGCAGCGAATACTCAAAAAGGATTGGGATGGGCTGCCGCTGGAGGTCTCTGCGCTGGAAAACGGTATTTATGTGCTTATAATATCCAAAAACCGCGAAAGGCTAAACACTAAGTTTATTGTAAAAAGGTAGAAACCTAATCGCAGCCTGGGGTTTTAATCCTGGGCTGCGATTAATTAAATTTTAGTGCTTTTACCGGCAATATGCGGCTCACTAATAAAGAAGGAAGCAGCAGTACGAGCAGGCATACGGCTAGGGTTCCGGCATTAATCAGCAATACATCTAATAATTCTAATTGGATGGGTACGAAACTCATATAGTAAGATTCTTGTGCCAGAGGAATAATATGTGTATAATATTGAATAAACGCTATTCCAAGACCCAATAGATTTCCTAAAATCAAACCAAAACCTATTAAATAGGCGGCCTGATACAAAAATACTTTACGAATATTCCAATTGGAGCTACCCAGGGCTTTTAGCAAACCAATAAATTGGGTACGTTCTAAAATCATAATCAACAGGGCAGAAATCATATTAATTAAGGCCACAGCCAGCATCAGTATAAAAACCACCTGAGTATTGATATCCAGCAAAGAAAGCCATTGAAATATAACCGGATAAGATTCTTTAACCGTAAAAGCTTTCAAGCCCACCTCTAAGTCGTCATGAATGCGGAAAGCAGTCTCATCAAGTTTTTCAAAATCTTTAACCCGAATTTCAAAACCCCCTACTTCATCAGCAGACCAATTATTCAATTTTCTTATCAGATTAATATCTCCAATAACGTAAGATTTATCTACCTCCTCAACCCCTAAATTATATATCCCAACAATTTGAAATTTACGTTTACGCAAAGGTTCCTGTACAAAATACATCAGAAAATCATCGCCCACCTTTAGATTTAAGCGCTTGGCCGTATACTGCGAAATGATAATTTCCTTCAGGGATGCCCGGCTATCAGCAAAATTAATCACCCTACCCGAAACGAGCATTTTTTGTAAATAATCCCAATGATAATTGGCATCTATCCCTTTTAAAACCACGCCCTCAACTTCATCATTGGTGTTAATAATGCCGGGTTTGGTGGCAAAAGGCTGCACAAATGCTAAGGCCGGATTTTGTTTTAAGGCATTAAGAGAGGTGCTTTGAATGTTAAAAGATGAATTCTCGAGCGAAAAATTTAAATCGTTTTTCAGAATTTGAATATCGCCAGAAAAGCCCCTCACCTTTTCCCTGATTTCAGATTTAAAGCCTTTTACAATGGATAAAGAAAGTATCATGACGGCCACGCTCAGCGAAATACCCAAAATAGCCATGCGTACAATCAGTTTAGAGAAAGTACGCTGCGATTTTAGCGTGAGGCGTTGTGCAAGATAGAAGGCAAAATTCAAGGTCTGAGTGGATTTTTGTACCTTAGCAAAGGTGCGATTTTTTCTGTTAACCTAATTCTACTCATGAATAAACCATTCCTATTTTTGTGCTGTTTGCTGCAAAGTCTGGCTTTAATTGTTTTGGGACAGGTAAATATGAAACAAATCATTAGCGGTGCAGACCAAACTGATTTATATATCCCCCATCTTAAAAACAAAAAAGTGGGCATGGTGGTTAATGCCACTTCAATTATCGGGAAGCAATTAAGTGTAGATAAATTAATTGCCGAAGGTATCTCTGTCCAGAAAATTTTTGCGCCGGAGCATGGCTTTCGGGGAGATTACAGCAACGGGGCCAAAGTGGCCGATGGCATCGATCAAAAAACCGGTGTTGCTATTATTTCCCTTTACGGGAAGCATTTAAAACCAACAAAGGAAGATTTAGCCGGACTAGATATCCTTATTTTCGACATCCAGGATGTGGGCGCCCGGTTTTACACCTATATCTCCACCTTACATTATGTAATGGAAGCCTGTGCAGAAAATAATCTGGAATTACTCATTTTAGATCGGCCCAACCCCAATGGATTTTATGTAGATGGACCAGTTTTGGAACCAGCCTTTCAATCTTTTATTGGCATGCATCCGGTTCCCATTGTGCATGGCATGACGATTGGTGAATATGCCCAGATGATTAACGGCGAGGGCTGGTTAAATAATCAAGCTCAATGTCAGATAAAAATTATAAAAGTGGCCAATTATAGCCATGTCAGCAGGTATATATTGCCGGTTAAGCCTTCACCAAATTTGAATACGCAGCAATCCATTTGGCTGTATCCGAGTTTATGTTTATTTGAAGGCACCATCATTAGCCAAGGTCGCGGCACATTGTTCCCTTTCCAGGTATTAGGCAGTCCGGCGTTAAAAAATAAATACCGGTTCAGCTTTCAGCCAAAATCTATTCCGGGCATGAGCGAAAATCCGCTGCATAAGGATAAAAACTGCTTTGGTATAGATTTGCGGAAATATCCCATCAGTAAAATCACAAAATCGGGGCAATTGAATTTAAAATGGCTGATAGATTTTTATCAGGCTTATCCCGATAAGGACGACTTTTTTGATTATAAAAAGCATCCCCAAATGGGTAATTTTGACAAATTAGCCGGTACCGACCAGCTTAAAAAGCAAATTATTGCCGGAAAAACCGAAGCGGAAATTCGCCTGAGCTGGGAGCCAGCGCTGAGCCAGTATAAATTAATGAGAAAAAAATATTTACTATACCCCTGATTTTAGATAGATGAGAATAGTTTTTATGGGAACTCCCGAATTTGCAGTGGCCTCTTTGGCTGCTTTGCTAAATGCGGGAAATGAAATTGTGGGTGTGGTAACGGCTCCTGATAAACCGGCCGGACGGGGGCAGACATTGTCTGAATCGGCGGTAAAACAATTCGCGGTAGC
>CAZFAE010000031.1:0-6479 GCA_964516035.1 uncultured Sphingobacterium sp. | reverse complement strand
CGGCCGGACGGGGGCAGACATTGTCTGAATCGGCGGTAAAACAATTCGCGGTAGCAAATAATTTACCTGTTTTACAGCCTTTTAAACTCAAAGACCCCGATTTTTTAGTTGAATTGAAGGCGTTAAATGCCGATTTGCATATTGTTGTTGCTTTCCGCATGCTGCCCGAAGTGGTTTGGAATATGCCGGTAATGGGTACGGTTAATTTACATGGTTCATTATTGCCGCAATATCGTGGTGCTGCGCCTATTAACTGGGCAATCATGAATGGCGAAGTCGAAACCGGAGTTTCTACCTTTAAATTGAAGCACGAAATTGATACCGGTGATATTTTATTGCAGGAAAAAATAGCCATCGGCCCCGCAGAAACAGCCGGAGAACTGCACGACCGCATGAAAGAAATTGGTGCCCGATTATTGGTTAAAACGGTTCAGCAATTGGACAAGGGTAATTTAACTGCAAAAACACAAGATTATTTCTTAGAATCTGAAATCAAAAATCAAAAATCAAAAATTCTCAAGCATGCTCCCAAAATTTTTAAGGAAGATTGCCAAATTAACTGGAATCAGCCTGCACAGGTAATTTTTAACCACATTCGTGGATTAAGCCCCTATCCTACTGCTTTTACCAACCTGAATGGGAAAACCTTGAAGGTATTTGAGGCAGAAATTGAAAATATTCAACCAGAAATTGAAGCCGGGAATTACATCACCGACCATAAAAATTTCTTAAAATTCGCTGCCGCGGATGGTTTTATTCAGCTCAAAAAAATTCAGTTGGAAGGGAAAAAGAAAATGGAGATTGAAGAATTTTTACGCGGAGTTCGCTTATAATTTATTCAATTCTTCGTTTAAAATTTTAGCGGTTTGGTTGAAATAACGCTTGTTATTATAACCCATTACCCATTGTATGCCTCGGCTGGCATTGGTCATGAAAATTTCATCGGCCTCGTCCAAAATTGCAGGATTAATTTGCGCTTCAATCAATGTTAAATTGAGCTTTTTAGCCAAACTGATAATTACGTGGCGCATCACCCCGGCAATACAGCCTTCGGCCAAAGCCGGTGTATATATCTGATTTTCATAAACCACAAATACATTACTGCTTAGTCCTTCGCATAAAAAACCATCCTGATTTAAAATCAAGGTTTCGTCTAGTTTTTGCTGGTTTTTAAATATCCCGGCCATCACATAAACCAAAGAATTGCAAGTTTTAAAATTGGCCAAAGCGCCTGCCGTTTTATTTACCTCGGTAAACACATCTACCAATAAACCTCTGTTATTTAACTCGTAGTAATTGCCTTCCAGCTTGCTATTTTCGAGCACAAAACCCATGCGGTTAGTATTTGGGCTATATAAACCATCTCCATCCCGGTAAACGGTTAAACGAGCCCTGCAATTGGGGCCTAATTTATTGCGCCGGGCAAGATCTTCTACTTTTTGCTGCAAAAAAACAGCATCAACCTGCGAATAGCCGTCAATTTTTAAAGCCTTCATGCCCCGCTGAATGCGGTCGGCATGTAAATCAGCAAATTTCACCCGGCCATCCATCATTCGCATCGATTCAAACAAACCATCGCCGTATTTAAACCCACGGTTGCTTACCGTAAATACCTGATGGTCTGACGGTACAATTTCGTTATTGATGTTGATGAACTGCTTTAACATATACCGATTATAAAGCGTGGTTGTTGATATAACCCCGCCATTTTTCTAAAACCGATGCAAAATCTGTAGGCAAATCTGCCTCAAAATGCGTGTATTTTTTCGTGGTTGGATGAATAAAGCCCAAGGTTTGTGCATGTAGCGCCTGACGGGATATCATTTGGAAACAATTGGCCACAAATTGTTTGTATTTATTATGTACGGTACCTTTTAAAATGCGGTCGCCGCCATAAATACTATCGTTAAACAACGGGTGCCCGATGTGTTTCATGTGGGCCCTAATTTGATGGGTACGCCCGGTTTCTAACTGGCATTCAATAAGGGTAACATAGCCAAAACGTTCTAAAACTTTATAATGGGTTACCGCCCATTTGCCTTTTTCCTCGGTATCGTAAATATCCATTACCCGGCGGTCTTTTAAACTGCGGCCTATAAATCCGGTAACGGTACCATCTTGTTCAATATCTCCCCATACCAAAGCCTGGTATTTGCGGGTAATGCTGTGGTCAAAAAACTGTTTGGCCAAATAGGTAATGGCCCGCTCATTTTTACTGATTAAAAGTAACCCGGAAGTATCTTTATCAATTCGGTGAACCAAACCTGGGCGGCCCTCATTACCCGGTAATTGAGGTAATTGCTGCACATGGTAAACCAAAGCATTGACCAAAGTGCCGGTATAATTATTAAAACCGGGGTGCACCACCATACCGGCTTCTTTATTCACGATGATAATGTCATCATCTTCAAAAACAATATTTAGCGGAATATTTTCCGGATAAACTTCGGTATCCCGGGGTGGTTCTGGTAAAACAATGGTAATGATATCCCCCGGTTTTACCTTATAACTGGCTTTAATTACCAGATCGTTAACCAATACGTTTCCTGCTTCGATGGCATTCTGAATTCGGTTGCGTGTGGCATTTTCAATCCGGCTCATCAAAAATTTATCAATTCTGAGCAAAGACTGCCCTTTATCCACCACGATGCGTAAGTGTTCAAATAAATCCTGTTCTTCCTGTTCCAGCAAATCGGGTGTTTCGGTCATCCCCAAAATTAAGGCTATTTATCTAAGCAAAGAAAAAGAATGGTATGATAGTTGAAACATGAATATTTTGACAGAATAAATTGCACATAATTACGTTTAGAAACCATAAACAAATAAAAGCTTAAATTAGATTTATTTACTAAAACCAGCTCCGTATGAAACGATTAAACATTTTCTGTAAAAGTGCGCTGTTTGCCGCTTTACTTTGCACGTTCAGTTTAGGCAGTTTTGCCCAGGGTAACATTTCCGACTTATTTAAATCGAGCGAAGCCGATGCCAGCAAATTAATCGGCGCCTATCTCAATCCATTTTTTAAGGGTATGGGTACCGGACTCAATAGCGGCTGGAACAATACTGCATCGCCAAAAAAATTAGGCCGATTTGAATTACGTTTCGGCCTAACCGGAGCCCTGATTCCGGAAAAAGACAAATTGTTTGATGTAACTAAAATTGGTTTATCTGACCGTATTAAACCTGCAGATCCCCTGGATGTATTAAGTCCAACCGTAGGCGGCGAAGAAATTGATGGCCCTGAAATGAATATTTATGACGACAACGGCTTTACGGTGGGCAATTTCACCATGCCCAAAGGTGCAGCGCTACCTTTTGTACCCGCTCCGCAATTACAGGCCAGCGTAGGTTTAATTAGAGGCATTGATCTTTCACTGCGGGTAATGCCCAAAATTAAAATTGGGAAGGACGCAGGTTCAGTAGGCATGCTGGGCGGGGGCGTAAAAGTTGATTTAGTGCAATTTATTGCCGGAAAAACTGCCGATAAGGTTGTACCCTTTGAACTGGCCGCTTCTGTAGGCTATACTCAATTCACCTATGAATATCCGCTAGATGTACAAGCTAACGGAAGTAATCACACCGATCAAAACTTAGAGGCTAAGTTTTCAGGAATAAACATGGAAGCCATTATTTCTAAAAAATTATTGTTTTTTACTCCGTTTTTGAGTGTGGGCTATCAGAGCTCTAGAAGTAATATAGATTTAAAAGGAACTTATCCCTTTGAAACCGGATTTGGGACTTATACTGAAATTGTTAATCCAATTAGTATTTCTCAACGCGATTTAAGCGGATTGAGAACCAACCTGGGGTTCCAAATTAATTTGCTGGCTTTCCGTTTATATGGATCTTACAGCTTGGGGGCTTATAAAGCCTTTAATGCTGGCTTTGGCTTCGGAATTGGAAAATAATTGAGATTAAAATAAATAATAGAAGCCTCCAATCGGGGGCTTTTATTATTTTAGAAGCAATGCAGCTCAATTTACCCAGCCCGGTACAACAACTAATAGATCCTATTTTCGCAGAAAAAGGCCTGGAGGTATACATTAAACGCGATGACTTAATACATCCCTTAATTTCGGGCAATAAATGGCGGAAGCTGAAATATCTGCTGCAAAAAGCCCAGTCAGAAAATAAATCTCATTTAGTCACTTTTGGCGGAGCCTATTCTAATCATTTATTAGCCACGGCTGCAGCTGCTCAATTTTCAGGCTTGCATTCAACAGGCATTGTTCGTGGCGAAGAAGTAAGCAATGAAACTTTAAAACAATGCCATGCATCAGGCATGACCCTTATTTTTACCGATAGAGAAAGCTATCGCGATAAACAGGCCCTGTTTAATCATTATTTCAAAAATGATGCTGATGCATTTTTTATTGATGAAGGCGGCGCTTCAGCAGAAGGGGTTCTGGGCTGCAGCGAATTAATGGATGAGTTAGATCAGGAATTTGATCATATTTTTTGCGCTGCCGGAACCGCAACTACCGCTGCAGGCATTTACCAAAGCATTAAAAATCATGAATTAAACACCCAACTAAATATTGTTTCTGCGTTAAAAGGAGGCGAATTTCTTTTAGAAGAAATTCAGAAATACCACTCAATTGATGAGCGTTTAACACTGCATACCAATTATCATTTTGGTGGATATGCCAAAAGCACCGATGAATTACTTGAGTTTATCATCAGCTTTTACAAGCAAACCAACATACTTTTGGACCCGGTTTACACCGGCAAAATGATGTTTGCACTCTACGATTTGGTTAAAAGAAATCATTTAAAACCTGGCAGCCGAATTTTAGCTATTCATACCGGCGGACTAATGGGTTTATTGGGGGTAAAAGAAAAAATCTGCAAAATCGATCCCGATTTTAAGCAGATTTTGGAACAGTTGTGTCAAAAATAATTTTCAACAACTCTGCTTCTCTCCCAACTCGGCGTATCAAAAATAGGTTTAAACGATTTAAACCTATTTTTTCAAAAAAATCTCAAAATCTTGTAAAAATTGCCCATATGAGCGCTTTTATCTAATTTTAGTTAACTAATTATAAGCCATGTATAAACTAAATATTTCTCCAGAACAAGTTCAGGAAACTTTAAGTAAACACATACTTGCTGATGGGTTTGACCTTACTTTTGATATGGAAAAAAGCCAGGGCGTTCATATTTTTGATTCAAAAAACCAGCGTACGCTTTTAGACTTTTTTACTTGCTTTGCTTCAGTTCCTTTGGGGTATAATCATCCAAAAATGTTGCAAGATGAAGAGTTTAAGAAAAACCTGATGCTGGCCGCATTAACCAACCCCTCTAACTCAGACATTTATACTACCCAATACGCACAATTTGTAGAAACCTTCTCAAGAGTAGGTATTCCATCGTATCTGCCACATGCTTTTTTTATTGCAGGTGGTTCTTTGGCCATAGAAAATGCCATAAAAACAGCCATGGATTGGAAAGTTCAGAAAAATTTCCAAAAAGGGTATATCAAAGAAAAGGGAATGAAAGTTTTACATTTCGAACAAGCTTTTCACGGCCGTTCGGGTTATACCTTAAGCCTGACCAATACCCTGCCGGATAAAACCAAATGGTTTGCCCAGTTCGATTGGCCAAGGGTGTCTATCCCAAAAATGAAGTTTCCTTTTTCAGATGCCAATTACGAGGATCTGAAACAGAGAGAAGCCCTATCTATTGCACAAATTAAACAGGCTTTTAAAAATAATCCAGATGATATCTGTGCTATTTTAATCGAACCTATTCAATCTGAAGGTGGCGACAACCATGTGAGACAAGAGTTTTTAGAACAATTACGTCTATTAGCCGACGAAAATGAGTGTATGCTTATTTATGATGAGGTTCAAACCGGTGTTGGCTTAACCGGAAAATTCTGGTGTCATGAGCATTTTGGCGAAAAAGCCCGTCCGGATATCTTGGCTTTTGGCAAGAAAATGCAAATTTGCGGCATTTTAGTAGGCACAAAAGTAGATGAAATAGAAACCAACGTGTTTAAAATCCCCTCTCGTATCAACTCTACTTGGGGTGGTAACCTGGTGGATATGGTACGCTCCAGTAAAATTATGGAGATTATTGAAGAAGATAAATTGGTGGAAAAAGCAGCCCAAACCGGCACTTATCTCCAGGAACGATTAACCAAAATTTCTGAAAAATTTGATATTGTATCTAATGTACGAGGCAAGGGTTTATTAACCGCCTTTGATTTCCCGGATAAAGCTAAACGCGATTTGTTTATCAAAAAAGGAATAGAAAAAAAGGTGATGTTTTTAGGCTGTGGCAATCAAACCATTCGTTTCAGACCGGCTTTAATTATGGAAACAAGCCATATAGATGAGGGTTTGGAGGTAATGGAGCAAATTTTACCAACGCTTTAATTTATCACGTCATTTCTCATCCCGTATGAACGGGATGAGAAATCTCCGGATGCTCAAAACTAGTAGCGCCACGAATTAATTCGTGGCGCTACTAGTTTT
>CAZFAE010000030.1:0-24054 GCA_964516035.1 uncultured Sphingobacterium sp. | reverse complement strand
AAAATCTGGAGAAAAAAACCAAGAGAGATGCCACTCGGCATCAGAATAACGAGAAGCTGAAATAATCTTTGTGAGGCTGAATAGGGTAAAGTATTAGACCTTTAGATGAATTGTTCTATAAACAAAAGGTGCCAATCTAATTAAAGATTGACACCTATTACTTATTGCTAGTAGGCCGTTAATAGCTTACGTAAACCACTTTTTTATTAAGCACTTTAATTGTTAAACGTTTAGAAGAGTCTAAAATGGAATTACAATACAACGTATAACCACCTGACACTACACTTTTGTTAGTAACTCTCCATAAGCGGAGTGGAAACGTGAGTAGTTCTTCGTGCATGCCAACAATAATATTATTTTTAAAGGCTTGGTCTACGTATTGTTTACCGTATTTTGTATAAAGTACTTGTGTTAACTTCTTAATTTCTTCTTCTTCTTTTCGCTCAGCCTCTACAATTCTAAAATAGCTAACAAAGTTCCGATAGCTAAAAAATGCAATGTATTTTTTAGTGGCTAACTTATCAATTGAGTAGATATGAGCCTCAGTGTCAACCGAATTTCCACTACTACCATATAAATTACTATAAAAAACATTATAATATTTTCCAAATGGACGAGCAAATCTAAAATCCAATTCATCAATACGTTCGTCATATACTTTATCGATAATACGTACTTGATTACTACTATAGCGCTCAAACAAAGGCAAGTTACTTGACGAATCCGTATCGAAATAAACCCTAAGAGTTAAAGAATTTCGATTATTTTTCTTTAAAAATTCAAATGAGAGTCTCAAATTGGCATCTCTCATAAGAGAGTCATTCGTTCGATTTACCCAATAATCAAAATTTTTAAAACTACTTCCTTTGGCTGGGTTGGCTTTAGCCTCAGCTATTTCTTTATCCGAGATATTCGGTGGGTAGTCATTCCCACTAGTTATAGTTGTTTTTAAACTGATTATTACACTGTTATCAAGAATTTGATCAAAAGAAATTTTTTGAACCAACCATACAGAATCTCGATGATTTTCACGCAAATTCTCTTTAATATACTTCAAATCTGGTGTATTAGTGAGTATTAAATTTGTACTCAAAAACTTATTAGGCAAGCCCTGAAGATAACCATTGATTCCATCTAACCTCTCATTTGAACGTCTGTATGCAAATAAATACAGTTCTCCATTGGGGAATAGTTTATTTTTATATTGCCCAAGCTCAGTGTCAATTCTTTCTCTTAACGCATTGGAAGCGGCTTTCTTTTTTTGTTCGATTTCAGCTGCGTATAAGGAGTCTACCGTTTTAATATTGCTCTCCATATTTTTTATATCAGATACTCGATAGCCCATGTATCCATTGTGTTCCGACTTGAAAACTACTAGCGTATCAGAAGCAGGTTCATTATTTATAATTTGCGTACTGTTTTTAGTAATAGAAAACTTATAGCCCAATCTTTCTACACCCAAATATTCGGATGTGTAGGTTATAAGTTCATTTTCATAGCGCCTCAAAATAAATTCCTCTTCCTTTGGTATAAACCAAACAATATAATCGTTTTTAGCCCGCTCTATATTTTTTTCATTTACTAATTTCTCAAAATCTGGATCGAAATGTACACGCAAACCCGTGAAGTTTTTTATATCCATTTTGGCATAACCCGCAAATTTTATGTACGAAACACCTGTGGTATCGTATTGCTGTATAAAGGAATCTGGAACATCTTTAAATAATTTAAGCAGCGTGGTGTCTTGGGGCGCTGTTTGGGCAAAAGAATTCGTGTTTATGCCAAACAAGAGTAGCATACAAAAGATGGATAAAAATGTGCTGTTAAGTAGATTGCGTTTCATGGAATAGTTGGTTTGGTTTTAGTTTACAAGCATACTTAAGAGAAATGATTATATTAGCCCATAATTAGCCCATAAATGAATACATCTGATTTAGAACAATTAAAACTCGAGGTTGAGAAAAAAATGGGGGGAGGCGTTGACCGCCAACAGGATGTAAAACTCCTCCAACATACCATTGAAGCCAATACGGGAAAATCTATCGGGTTTAATACCTTGAGAAGATTTTTCTCTTTTCTAAAATCAGCTAAACCAAATACCAATACCTTACACATACTTTGTGAGTTTTGTGGATATCGGTCTATACCCGAATTTCAAATAAAATGCAGAGAAAATACCGACTGGTATTTATGGAAACAGATATATAGAATTGAAAACGAAGAACTCATTTCGCAGGCCGACATCCAGTGGCTTTTGGATCAAAATAAACATCCGGAGTTTGTTTACTTTTTAAGTACGGTGTTAAACGCCAATTTCAGATCAAAGAATACAAAAAATATTCAACGCTTATTAAGCTCTGAAAACCAGTTGCAATTAAGCTATGATGATCAGATTAAGTTGGCCTTATCATTGGGTTTACTATTCAGAAAAATAAAAATTGATGACTTTCTCTTTCTGTTTAACTCAACCAACCTAAATCAAGTATATACATTTTTGTTTGTTGATTATTCGGAAATAGATGGAACGTACGGGAAAATAGTAAACCACTTACTTAATAAAACAAAAGCCGGAACATCGGACTATTTATTTATTAGTTTAATACATGAATATCATAAGTACCTCAGGGGAGAGAATACACTAAAAACAATAGCTAGTCCACTAGATAAGGCAGGTATGCATCCCATTTTATTGGGTCGATGGGTGGGCTACCAATTAATTTCAAAAGCATCGTTGATTGATGAAGAGAAATTAATCTTCAGCTTGGCGAAAAAGCAAAAAACTAAGAATCATTTTTTTTATGAAGTATTCCCAGCGTGTATGCTAACCAAAAAAATAAACCTATTAGAAAAAATAATTAACAAATACTACGAAGAACTATTTGACAATACAACCTGGGTTACTTACACAGAGAATTGCATGTACTTAATAGGGTATTGTTTTGTGAATATCGCAAAAGGAAGACCCCTTCAAGGTCTAAAAAACTTGGCATTTATCAACTTCGATGAGGTTTTAGATTCCTATAAAGACTACCTTAAATTATTTTATTTAATTGCCTCCTATCAGGCGGAATTAAAAATCGGCGCAAACAATGATTTGCAGAGAATTGAGAAGGACTATGTAGAACTTGCAGCAAAACTGGGATTCAATAGATTTGATTTGCACTTACTTAAAAACTATTTCGACTAAACCAATTTCACCAAACGATCGCCATCTAAAACCGGGATGGCATCGATGATATTTACAGGCAGGAAGCAATACCTAATTCAACTTTTCTGTCCCGTCAGAGTCTCACTGCAAGATGCCCCTGACGAAACCTAGTAGGCTAAGAGCTTATCAACGCTCTCTGCCAATCGGGCTTTAGCCAAAAAATTATCTTCCAAAGCTTTACTCATCGGGATGGCAGTATCCAGGCTGGCGCAACGCATAATAGGCGCATCCAGAAAAGAGAAAGCATGTTCGGCAAGGTAAGCGCTCAATTCGGCACCAAAGCCATTACAGAGCGTATCTTCATGTAAAATTAAAGCCCTACCCGTTTTGCGTACAGTTTGCATTACCGCTTCGGTATCCCAAGGCTGCAGAGTGCGTAAATCGAGCAAATCTGCCGAAATTTCCGGGTGGGTATCCAGATATTCCATGGCCCAATGTACCCCGAGACCGTAAGTAATGATACTTAGTTGTTCGCCGCTGCGGATTAATCGGGCTTTGCCTATTTCGGTGGTATAATAATCGTCGAAAACGGGTTCTGATATGCCCCGGTATAAATATTTGTGTTCAAAATATAAAACAGGATTAGGGTCTTCAATCGCGGCAAGCAATAAACCTTTGGCATCTGAAGGGAAAGCCGGATATACTACTTTTAAGCCCGGTGTTTTGGTAAACCAGGCCTCATTGCTCTGCGAATGGAAAGGCCCGGCGCCGGTGCCTGCTCCGGTTGGCATGCGAATCACCACATCGGCTTTTTCGCCCCAGCGGTAATGGGTTTTGGCCAGGTTATTAATAATTTGGTTGAATCCGCAGGTGGCAAAATCTGCAAACTGCATCTCCATAATGGCCTTATATCCATTAATAGATAAGCCCAAAGCAGCGCCCACAATAGCCGATTCGCAAATGGGCGTATTGCGTACCCGGCCTTTGCCAAATTCTTCTACAAAGCCCTGCGTAATTTTAAAGGCACCACCATATTCGGCAATATCCTGTCCCATAATTACGAGGTTAGGGAATTTTTGCATGCCGGCTCTCAAACCATCGCTAATGGCATCGATATAGCGTTTTTCTGTGGGTTCGCCTTCCGGCGGAATAACAGGAACGATTGCTGGAAAGTACATGTCCTGTACTTCTAATACGGTGTTAGGTGCTATATCAGGTTCGGCGAAAGCCTTTTCTATATCTTGTTCTATTTCCTGTTTAAAATCGGATTTGATGGCTGCAATTAACTCTTCAGTTAATACACATTCTTCCAGTAAATAATCCTCAAAATTAAGTATCGGATCTTTTTTAGCCCATTCCTCAAATAATTCTTGAGGCACATATTTGGTGCCCGATGCTTCTTCGTGCCCACGCATCCGGAAAGTCATGCATTCTAATAATACCGGACGTGGTTTTTGACGAATATCTTGAGCCAGTTCGCTAATGGTATAGTAAACTTCCAGGATATTGTTCCCATCAATCTGGCGGCCTTCCATGCCGTAGCCTTTGGCCCGGTCAACCAGATTTTCGCAACGGTATTGCTCATTAGTTGGAGTAGATAAGCCATATCCATTATTTTCGATGATAAAAATGACCGGTAAATCCCAAACAGCGGCAACATTTAAGGCTTCGTGGAAATCGCCTTCGCTAGTGGCACCGTCTCCGGTATAAACTAAGGTTACTTTTTGATTGTTTTTCAATACATCGGCCAAAGCGATTCCATCGGCCAAAGCCATTTGCGGACCGAGGTGAGAAATCATGCCAATAATATGGTGTTCTTGGCTTCCGAAATGGAAAGAGCGGTCGCGACCTTTGGTAAAGCCCGAGGCTTTGCCTTGCCACTGCGCCATTAACCGGTATAAAGAAATATCCCGAGAGGTAAAAACACCCAAATTGCGGTGCATGGGTAAAATATATTCATCAGGTTGGAGTGCCAGCGTACTGCCTACGGCAATGGCCTCTTGCCCGATGCCTGAAAACCATTTGCCAATGCGTCCTTGCCTTAAAAGAATGAGCATTTTCTCTTCAATCATTCTCGGTTTGAGCAAGTGCTTATAAAAATGAAGCAGCGTTTGGTCGTCTAAATTCCGGCGATTGAATTGCATGGTTTGTTTACGATTTTTTTGGCGTGTGCTCGTTTATCCAGGTTTTGCTGAAAGATTCTGGTGCAACTTCTGGCAGTACCCGATGTTGGGCCCAGCTTTTAGTAAATAATTTTTTCATGAACAGGTTTTTCCATTTGCCGCTCAGCAGGTCCATGGTTTTTCGTTTGAGCATGCCTTTTTTCCATGCAACCCAGCCCCAGCCTTCTAATTTGCCATTTAATCCTTCTTTTACTGCATCTCTGCGATTGAGTAAAAGCATTTTATGGATATCAATTTTTACCGGGCATACTTCGGTGCATTTACCGCACAGGCTAGATGCATAGCTTAAATGCTTAAATTCTTCCATGCCGGCCAGGTGAGGTGTAATTACCGAACCAATGGGGCCGCTGTAAGTGGTATCGTAAGTATGTCCGCCAATGTTTTTGTAAACTGGGCAGGCATTGAGGCAGGCCCCGCAGCGAATGCAGTACAAGCCTTGTCGCTGGTCTTTTTGTGCCAGCAAATTGGTGCGGCCATTATCGAGCAAAACCACATACATTTCTTCAGGGCCATCCGTTTCGTTTTCCTGACGGGGACCGCCTAAAATGGTATTGTACACCGTCAAATTTTGACCGGTGCCATGGGTAGAAAGCATGGGCCAGAATAAATCCAGATCGGCCATAGAAGGTATCAATTTCTCGATGCCCACAATGGCAATATGAATTTTTGGGAAAGTAGTGGTTAGACGGGCATTTCCTTCATTTTCGGTTAGGGCAATGCTGCCCGAATCGGCAATTAAAAAATTAGCGCCGGTAATGCCTACATCGGCTTGAGTATATTTTTCGCGAAGCAGTTCGCGGGCTTTTTGGGTGAGTTGCTCTGGCGTGGCATCGGGTGCGGTGCCAAATTTTTCATGAAAAAGCTGGGCAATATCTTCTTTGCTCAAGTGCATGGCCGGTGTTACAATATGGTAGGGTTTTTGTCCCAGCAATTGTACAATGTATTCTCCCAAGTCACTTTCTAGGGTTTCAATCTGATTTTTTTCGAGAAACTCATTGAGGTGAATTTCTTCGGTGGCCATTGATTTGGATTTGATAACTGATTTGGCACCCGCTTTTCTGATAATTTTAAGAATTTCTTCCTGAGCTTCTTCGGCGGTATTGGCCCAAATTACTTTTCCGCCTTTACGCTGAAAATTGCTTTCAAACTCGGGCAGTAATTTGTCCAGGTTCTCCATCACTTTCCACTTAATGGTATGGGCTTTCTTTTTAGAGGTTTCGAGGTTGGCCAGTTTAGATAAACCGCGTAAAACGGCAGTATCGTATTTACCAATATTGTTATTGATTATTTTACGATGACCTAAATCAAAGGCTTTTTCGCCGCTTTTTTCGAGAAAAGTATCTGCCGTGAGCGTCATGCAACGAATTTAGGAAAAAGCATTGGCAAAAGGAGGTAAAAAAAAGAAAGCCCCGATGAATATCGGGGCTTTCTTTAGGTTTTTGTTTGCTTAACGATCTGCCGGGAAGTCGTTTTTAACATCAACAACGGGGGCTTTATCGCGGTTAACCAAATCCCATCCGGTAAAAAATACCAGGCGGGCACGCTTGGCCAATACTTCAAAGTTGATTTTATCTACTTCGTCGCTTGGTTTGTGGTAATCGGCATGTACGCCGTTGAAATAGAAAATGATTGGAATACCGTGTTTCGCAAAGTTATAATGATCTGAACGGTAGTAAATACGTTCCGGATCGTTCGGGTCATTGTATTTATAATCGAAAGTTAAGCGAGAGTAAGTAGCATTGGTGTACTCGCTAATTTTATGCAAATCGGTACTTAATTTATCAGAGCCAATTACGTAAATATAATCTGGGTTGCTTTCGTGAGCCGGATCAACACGGCCAATCATATCGATATTTAGGTTGGCTACTGTTTTGTTTAATGGGAATATTGGGCTGTCTGAATACCATTCTGAACCTAATAAACCTTTTTCTTCCCCTACCACGGTTAAAAATAAGATGCTGCGGCGTGGGCCATGTCCTTCTGCTTTTGCTTTTACAAAAGCTTCGGCAATTTCTAATACGCCGGTAGTACCAGAACCATCATCATCGGCACCGTTATTTACTTTGTCCGCTCCTTCGGTGGTTAAACCGATGTGGTCGTAGTGACCGCTGATTACTACGATTTCGTCTTTTAAATCACTTCCTTCTAAAAAGCCCAATACGTTTTCGGCTCTAACTGGTGTAATTTTTGAAACCAGGCTTGCCTGTATGTTGGTTTTTACAATTTTTGAACCTGGTTTGGCATCAGCTGCAATTTTTGCGGTCCAGTCTGTAAGGGTAGATTTAGCTTTAGCCAATATCGCGTTAGCCACAGCCGGAGAAACTGTAATTACCGGAGCCTGTACGGTTTGGTTTGGTTTATCTAAAATCAATCGTGGGTTTTTGATGTTATTACCCATGCGTTTTAGCGTAGCTTCTAAATCAGGATTTACGGTAATAATTAGTGCCGGATTTTTGCTTCTTAAATTGCTTAAACGCTTGTTGGCAGTCCATGCAGAAGCTTTTTCTGTGCCGGTAATAATTGATTTACCGTTTACAAAAGGTTCTTTGGCGGTAGAGTAAATTACTACTTTGCCTGTAAGGTTTAAACCGGCTAATTCATTAAATTTTTCATCTTCGATACCATGACCAACAAATACCACTTCGCTTATTGATTTTGTAAGTCCTGTTTTTGAGGCACCGGCATAAAAATCTTTGAAGTTTTCAAAACTTTGTTTGCCTACTTTTAGTGTAGAGTTTCCTGGGCCAATTTCAATTAATGGCACTTTCTGGAAATAGCTTCCGTTTACAGGTGCATTTAAGCCTAAGCTTTTGAAATGAGCAGCAATATATTCTGCAGCTTTCCAGGCACCAGGCTTGCCGGTTTCGCGACCTTCGTATTCGTCTGAAGCCAATACCGATAAATGTTTATAAGCATCTTCTTTGGTAATGCTATTGCCGTATTTCACGGCATTTCTATCCTGGGCAAAGGCAGTATTGCCAAGCAATAGGGCTGCCGTAAGGATAAATAGTGAACGATTTTTTTTCATATTAAATTAAGATTATTGTTGATTTAGCAAGAGATTTTGTTTACCCGATTGGCGTGTCTGCCGCCTTCAAAAGTGGTATTCAAGAATTTATCTGTGATTTGTAATGCCAGTTCTTGAGATATGAATCGAGCCGGTAAACAAAGTACGTTGGCATTATTGTGTGTGCGTGCCAGTTCGGCCAGTTCTACAGTCCAGCAGATGGCTGCCCTGATACCCTGGTGTTTGTTTGCGGCCATGGCCACACCGTTTGCGCTTCCGCAGATGAGTATGCCTAAATCGGCTTCCCCTTTTTCAACCGAGAGTGCTACCGGATGCGAAAAATCTGGATAATCTACAGAATCGAGGCTATGTGTACCAAAATCTCTCACTTCCACATCCTTAAGATACGTTTTTACGAGTTCTTTGTATTCAAAACCGGCATGATCTGCACCTATGGCAATTCTTTGTTTCTGATCAGACATATTTCAAATGTATGATTTTCATCGAAACCTAAACGTAAAATTTTGGGGATAATTTTTGCTTAATTTTTATAGAACTCGATTTCTTTTTGTTTGCGCCTGCGCTCTACGCTGCCCGAAACGATGATACTAATTTCATACAGTAAAAACAGCGGGAAACTTACCGTTAACATGGTAAACAAATCGGGGGTTGGCGTAACTACGGCAGCAATGATTAAAATAAAGACCGTTGCATATCTGCGGCTGTTGCGCATAAATTTAGGAGTCATGATGCCCAGTTTAGAAAGCACGTAAATGACCATGGGCAGTTCAAAAACAATTCCGGTACCCAGAGCTAGTGTGGCTACGGTAGAGAGGTAAGAATCAATGCTGATATTATTGACAATAATATTGCTGATGTTGTAATTTGCCAGGAAATTGATAGATAATGGGGCAATAATGAAATAGCCGAACGAAATGCCCAAAATGAATAGTAAACTGGCAAAAAATACAAAACCGGTAGCCGATTTGCGCTCTTTTTGCTGTAAGGCAGGTTTAATAAAACGCCATAATTCCCATAATAAATAAGGAAAGCCTAAAACGATACCGATAATTAAAGAAGAGTTGAGCTGCAGGGTAAACTGCCCTGCCATTTCGGTGTTGATAATGGCAAAAGGGATTTCTTTGATGCAAAATTCATCACCAAAGTTGAAGCGTTCATTGAGCAGACACATCATCCGATAAGTCCAGAAATCTGGATTTTTCGGACCCATAATCACCTCGTTGAAAATGACATCGTAATAAACGAATGCCAAGCTGGTAAAAATTACAATGGCCAGGGCCGCTCTAATTAAATGCCAGCGAAGGGTCGCCAAATGGTCAAAGAAAGACATTTCTGCCTCCAGGCTGGCTGGCTTTGATTTTTTGGCCGATGTTTCGCTCATTTTGGTTTTATCCTTTTATTTCAAAAGTTTCCATGAATTTGGTAGTAAAATTACCGGCACGGAATTCAGGGTCTTTCATTAATTGTAAATGGAAAGGAATGGTGGTTTTAATTCCCTCAATTACAAATTCGCTCAAGGCACGTTCCATTTTGCATAAAGCTTCTTCGCGGGTTTGGGCCACGCAAATCAGTTTGGCAATCATCGAATCGTAATTGGAAGGAATGCAGTAGCCGGCATACACGTGGGTATCTACCCGCACACCATGGCCACCTGGCGAATGAAAATTGGTAATTAAACCCGGTGAAGGGCGGAAGTTATTTAAAGGATCCTCGGCATTGATGCGGCACTCTATGGCAAACATGGTTGGCTCATAGTTATTGCCGCTAATCGGTTCGCCGGCAGCTACTTTAATTTGTTCTTTAATTAAATCGAAATTGATGACCTCTTCGGTAACCGGGTGTTCTACCTGGATACGGGTATTCATTTCCATGAAGTAGAAATTGCGATGCTTGTCTACCAGGAATTCAACGGTTCCGGCTCCTTCATATTTTACAGCCATGGCTCCTTTAATGGCAGCTTCACCCATTTTTTTTCGCAATTCATCAGTCATAAATGGCGAAGGGGCTTCTTCTACTAGTTTCTGGTGGCGACGCTGAATGGAGCAGTCGCGTTCTGAAAGGTGGCAGGCTTTACCAAATTGGTCACCAATAACCTGAATTTCAATATGTCGGGGGTCTTCAACAAACTTTTCGAGGTAAATACCATCGTTGCCAAAGGCAGCGCCAGATTCCTGACGGGCAGAATCCCAAGCACCTTCAAACTCCTCATCTTTCCAAACAATACGCATACCGCGACCACCGCCACCGGCAGTAGCTTTTAGAATAATAGGGTAGCCTATTTCGTTGGCAATTTGAATACCTTCTTTTACATCTTTAACCAAACCTTCTGATCCCGGAATAGTGGGTACTCCAGCCTTTTTCATGGTTTCTTTAGCAGAGGCTTTATCGCCCATGCCATTGATTTGTTCTGGTGTGGCACCAATAAATTTGATACCATAATCCTGGCAAATAGCCGAAAATTTGGCATTTTCAGACAAAAATCCGTAACCAGGATGGATGGCATCTGCATTGGTTAATTCTGCTGCAGAAATAATATTGGGGATATTTAAATAAGAATCTTTACTGGGTGGCGGGCCAATACAAACCGCTTCGTCGGCAAAACGAACATGTAAGCTTTCGCGATCTGCAGTTGAGTAAACCGCCACGGTTTTAATCCCCATTTCTTTGCAGGTGCGAATAATGCGTAGCGCAATTTCACCGCGGTTGGCAATTAATATTTTTTTGAACATTTTTCGATTCGTTGATTTGACGATGAGTTAATGTGGTAATTTGCTAATGTGTTGATTTTAATTACTTAATCAGCACATTAACACATTATCTAATCGTATTAGATAGGTTCTACTAAGAATAAAGGCTGGTCGTATTCTACCGGGCTGGCGTTATCTACCAATACCTTTACCACACGTCCTGAAACTTCAGATTCAATCTCGTTGAATAATTTCATGGCCTCAATTACGCAAACTACCTGTCCGGCTTTAATTTCGTCACCCACATTAATAAATGCTGGTTTATCTGGGCTCGATGAACGGTAAAAAGTACCAATCATAGGCGATTTTACCGTGATTACATTGCTTGCAACCTCTGCAGGTACAGCAACTGGAATAGCAGTAGGTGCAGCCGGAACGGCAGCCGCCTGAGCGGCTGGTGCAGAAGCAGCAGTAGGCGTAGGAACAGTAGCATGAACTACGGTTGGTGCCTGATTGGTTTTTATGGTAATTTTAAAATCTTTTTCTTCAATAGAAACCTCATTTACACCAGATTTGTGTACGAATTTAATGAGTTCCTGAATTTGTTTAATATCCATTTTTTAGGGTTTGGTTCAAATTCCTTGTTTAGCAAGGTCAAATTTAGAAATAAATATTAAGAAACGGTTTTTGCTAATTAATAAGCCCACTTCAAATAAACCGATCCCCAGGTAAATCCACCGCCAAAAGCGGCCAATATCAGCGTATCACCTTTTTTTAATTGACTTTCCCACTCTGCTAAACACAAAGGAATAGTTCCATTGGTGGTATTGCCATACTTTTCGATGTTTACCATCACCTTTTCGGGGCCTACGCCCATGCGGTTGGCGGTAGCATCAATTATTCTTTTATTTGCCTGATGGGGTACCAGCCAGGTTACATCATCCGCTTCAAGCTGATTACGTTCCATAATTTCGGCGGCTACTTCGGCCATGTTGGTTACGGCAAACTTAAATACGGTTTGTCCTTCCTGGTAAGCAAAATGTTCTTTGGCATCAACGGTTGCATGGCTGGCTGGTTTGGCAGATCCGCCTGCTTTTTGATGTAAGTACGGACGGCCTGAACCATCGCTTTTTAGCAAGGCATCCATTACGCCAACATCTTCGGTGGTGGGTTCTAATAATACTGCACCGCAGCCATCACCAAAAATGATACAGGTTGCACGGTCTTCATAATCAATAATCGACGACATTTTATCGCCGCCCACAACCAATACTTTTTGATGTTTGCCCGATTCTATGAATTGCGATCCGGTGGTTAAACCGAAAATAAATCCGGAGCAAGCTGCCTGTAAATCAAACCCCCAGGCGTTTTTAGCACCAATTTTATCAGCTAATATATTTGCCGTAGCCGGAAAAGGCATATCGGGGGTGGTGGTACAAAAAATAATCAGGTCAATTTCATCGGCAGTAATGCCACGCTTTTTTAATAAGCCTTCAACTGCCGGAACGGCCATATCTGAAGTGCCCAGGCCTTCGCCTTTTAAAATACGGCGTTCTTTAATACCGGTACGACTGGTAATCCACTCGTCGTTGGTATCCACCATTTTCTCCAGCTCCAGATTGCTTAAAATATAATCTGGGGCATAAGCATTTACTGCAGTAATGGCAGCACGAATTTTTTGCATGGGGTTTGGTTTAGGAATTAAATGCTGCCTTGATCTTATCCACCATTTTAGATTCGATCATGGTTTTAGACAGCAAAATCATATTTTTTATCGCTTCGGCGCTGGAAATTCCGTGCCCGATAATTACTGGGGCATTTACACCCAGAATAGGGCTGCCTCCGTATTGTTCGTAATTAAAGCGATCGAAGAATTCGTCTTTAAAACCTTTTTTCAAGGTGAGGACATAGAAAGTTTCGGCTAATTTCAGCATTACGTTACCGGTAAAACCATCGCAAACTATTACATCGGCCTTATCGTTAAATAAATCGCGGCCTTCTACGTTTCCGGTAAAGTTAAATTGTTTTTGCGCCTGCATAAGCGGGTAAGCACCCAAACTCATCGCATTTCCCTTTTCTTCCTCTTCGCCAATATTCATTAGCGCTACTTTAGGATTGGGGATGCCGTAAACACTTTCGGCAAAAATGCTTCCCAACACACCAAACTGAACAAGCATTTCGGGTTTGCAATCGGCGTTGGCGCCTACGTCTAGCATAATACCGAAACCGCTTTTGAGTTTCGGAACGTTGGTGGCAATGGCCGGACGCATCACGCCTTCAATAGGGCGTACGCTGAACATGGCACCAACCAGCATGGCTCCGGTATTGCCTGCAGAAGCAAAAGAATCTATCTTTCCTTCTTTAAGGTACTGGAAACCTACACTAATGCTAGAATCTGGTTTTTGGGTAATGGCTTTGGTAGGATGTTCGCCCATACTGATTACCTCGGTACAGTGAACAAATTCAAAGTATGCGGAATCAACCTGCTGCTCGGCTAAAATAGAGAGCGCTTGCTCTTTATCGCCAAACAAAACAATTTGTTGATCCGGGGATAAGACTTGCTGGGCTGCAATAGCTCCCAAAACAGCTGCTTTGGGAGCATAATCTCCACCCATAAAATCTAAGCCAATTTTCATTTTAGAAAATTAAACTTAGGCTATGCTGGTATTCTCAATAACTAATTTACCTCTGTAATATAAGTTGCCATCAACGTTGTAGGCACGGTGAGGTAAGTGAATTGCACCTGTTACTTTGCAGGTAAATAAAGATGGAGCCTCTGCTTTGTAATGAGTTCTTCTTTTATCTCTTCTTGATTTGGAGATTTTCCGTTTTGGATGTGCCATAACTACCTATTTTTAATTCTTGTTTTTAATATTTTTCAAAGCTTCCCAGCGTGGGTCGGCAATGGTTTCTTCATTCTCTTGTGCAGGTGCCGAAAAGTTTTTCAACTGTTCCAACATTTCCTGATCGCACCATTCGGTGTTCCCTTGTTCTTTGCATCGGCTAAACAAAGGTACGGCCAGCATAATGTATTCGTAAATTAATTCGGCTACATTCAGCTCGTTTTCACTTCTGTTTAACAAGATAATCTCGTCGGTATTGTCTTCCAGATTTACATCATTTGTAAATTTTACAATCTCCCGCTCCTCAAATTCCAATGGTGTTGGAAAATCGGCCAGGCATAGATCGCAATTCTGAAAAATATCACCTTTAATATGGAAATGGAGCAATAACATGGTCTCCTGTTTATCCAATTCAAAAGCAACCTTCAGATTACCTTTTTTGACTAGCGAATACTCAAATTCTTTAAAAAACGCTTCATCGATATCAAAATCGAATTGATGTTTACCGATTTTAAGGCCGGAGAAAGGAATATGGTACTGCTGCAAAGATTTCAAAGCACGACAATTAAGCCTGCAAATTTAGAGAAAATATATGGAAGCAGGAACACTTTTTTAAAATTGCTGAAAAGCGCTCTAATCGCGGTCTCTGGACAGTTTGCTGACTTTTAATGGGTTTGCAGTTAACTCTTTATTTTCGCGACGGTTTTTTACCACCTTAATGGCGGCGAAAAGCGCTTCGCGGAAGGAGCTTTCTGAGGCTTTATTTTGCCCGGCAATATCGTAAGCGGTGCCATGATCTGGCGAAGTACGTACCACAGGCAGTCCGGCGGTAAAGTTTACACCATTATGAAAAGCCAATTGTTTGAATGGAATTAAGCCCTGATCGTGGTACATGGCTAAAACGGCATCAAATTTTTGCCAGCTGTTATTGGCAAAAAAGCCATCGGCCGGGTACGGCCCAAAAGCTAAAATACCTTTTCCAAAGGCATCTTCAATAGCCGGAATAATGATTTCTTTTTCTTCTTTGCCAATTAAACCTTCGTCTCCGGCATGCGGATTAAGTCCTAAAACAGCAATTTTTGGTTTTTCTATCCAAAAATCAGCCTTTAAACTTTGGTTCATCAGCTCCAGCTTGCCCCTAATTTTTTCTTTGCTGATGGCTTTGCTTACTTCGGCCAAAGGAATGTGGCCAGTAACAACACCTACCCGTAAATCTTCGCCCAATAAAAACATCAGGGAATCAGCTGCGCCAGATTTAGACTGGATATATTCGGTATGGCCGGCAAACTGAAAATTCTCGTTCTGGATATTGTGCTTATTGATGGGAGCAGTAATCAGGGCATCAATTTCGCCGGCAATTAAATCGTTGGTGGCTCTTTCGAGCGATAAAAAAGCGTATTTGCCGCCTATTTCGGTGGCCTGTCCTAATTCAATTTTTACATCTTCATCCCAGCAATTAATCATATTTGGGCGATGCGGATGGGCCTCGGCAGCGGTATTGATCACGTTAAAATTAAATTCGTCAACACCAATGGTTTTGCGATGAAAAGAGGCCACTTTGGTTTGCCCGTAAACAATAGGCGTGCAATAATCGAGCAGGCGTTTATCCAATAAAGTTTTGATAATCACCTCCAGGCCTATGCCGTTTACATCACCAATAGAAATACCTACTTTAATTTTATCGCTCATAATTACCTTGATATGGGGAGAATTTGTTGCAAATTAAGTAAATGAGCCGAATGTTCGCCAAATACTCCTTAAACTTTCCTTATTTTGCCTCAAAATTCCCATCCCATGAGTTTGGTAAAAGCCAAAAAACATTTAGGTCAGCACTTTTTAACTGATAAAAACATTGCCGAAAAGATTGTAAACAGTCTTCAGCGCCACGATGCTTATCAGCAGGTTCTGGAAGTGGGGCCGGGTATGGGTATTTTGTCTGATTTTTTGCTGCAGCATAGCGAGTTTGAAACCTCAATGATTGATATTGATACCGAATCTTTCGAATTTTTGCAGAAAAAATATCCGCAGGTAAAAGAAAGAATCATTAACGGCGATTTTTTAGAACTCGATTTTGCCGCAACCTTTAATGGGCCTTTGGCCATTATTGGCAATTTCCCTTACAATATCTCCTCGCAAATTTTGTTTAAAGTTTTAGATAACCGCCAGCAGGTAGTAGAAGTAGTGGGTATGTTTCAAAAAGAAGTAGCCGAACGCTGCGCCGCCAAGCCGGGCAATAAAATTTACGGCATTTTGAGTGTGTTTTTGCAGGCGTATTATAAAGTAGAATATTTATTTACCGTTAAAGCGGGCGTATTTAATCCGCCACCTAAAGTGCTTTCGGCCGTGATACGATTAACCCGAAATGAGGTAGAAGGTTTAGATTGCGACGAGAAATTATTCTGGCAGGTGGTTAAGGCGGGCTTTAACCAAAGGCGTAAAACATTACGCAATGCCCTTTCGGGGATTGTACCTAAAGATAAAATTCCGGCCGAAGAGCCTTTGCTGGACTTGCGTGCCGAACGTTTAAGTGTAGCCGATTTTGTAGCTTTAACTCAAATGATTCAGCAAGCCAATGCCTAATAAACAAATTTTAATTGTAGACGATTTACATCCGACTTTTAAACAACAGGCCGAAGAATTGGGCTATTTATGCACCGATGAGCCACTTTTTACCCGAGAGCAAACTTTGGCTATCATTAAAGATTTTGAAGGTTTGGCTATTCGCACCAAGTTTAAGGTAGACCGCGAATTCATTGATACCGCACCCAAATTGAAATGGATTGCCCGAGCCGGTGCCGGAATGGATAATGTGGATGAGGAATACGCCAAAAGCAAAGGCATTATTTGCCTAAACGCACCCGAAGGCAATGCCGATGCGGTGGGCGAACATGCCATAGGTTTATTGCTTGCGCTGATGAACAAATTGCGCCAGGGCGATAGCCAAATTCGCAATGGCGTTTGGGATAGGGAAGCCAACCGGGGCTGGGAATTGAAAGGCCGCACCGTTGGAATTGTAGGTTATGGGCATATGGGGCAATCTTTTGCGCAAAAAATTAAAGGTTTTGGCGTAGATATTATTGCCTACGATAAATATAAAACAGGTTTTTCTGATGCTTATGTTCGCGAAGTAAGCATGGAAGAAATTGTGAAACACAGCGAAATTATCAGTTTCCATATTCCGCTTACGCGGGAAACCCGGCAAATGGTAAATGCAGAATATTTGTTTCATTTCCGCAAGCCGATATTCTTCATTAATACTTCTCGTGGCGAGATTGTTGATGCTGCCGCGGTTTTAGCCGGAATTAAATCTGGTAAAATTTTAGGTGCCGGGCTGGATGTTTTGGAAGTAGAGAAATTTCCGGCATTGGCCGAACAAAGCTGGTACCCGGCACTTATCAGCAATGAACAAATTATTTTAAGTCCGCACGTAGCCGGCTGGACTTTTGAATCGTACCGCAAAATATCTGAAGTGCTGGCTCAGAAACTAAAAAATTTGCAAATCTAAATCGGTACTTTTATCTTCGTATTATACCAGGCAAGACTATATCGGCATCGCTGACATAGTCTTGTTTGTTTTTTATACACTACCCTAAAAATGTTATAACATGTCAGAAGTAACTTATTATACCAAAGAAGGCATTGAAAAGCTGAAAGAAGAATTGCATCAATTGTGTACCGAAGGTCGGGCATCTATTGCTAAGGCCATAGCTGAAGCCCGCGATAAAGGCGATCTTTCTGAAAATGCCGAATACGATGCGGCTAAAGAAGCGCAGGGCCATCACGAAAGTAAAATTTCGAAATTGAAAAATGTGCTGGCCAGCGCCCGTATTATTGATGAATCTAAACTGGATACGTCTAAAGTTTTGGCTTTATCTATAGTTAAAATAAAAAATATAAAAAACGGGGCCGAAATGACTTATCAATTGGTTCCGGAGAGCGAAGCAGATTTAAAATCGGGTAAAATTTCTGTTAAATCGCCAATTGCACAAGGTTTATTAGGCAAATCTGTTGGCGATAAGGTGGAAGTAACGGTTCCTGCCGGCATTATTGAATTTGAGATTGTAAACATCAGCCGTTAAGATGAGCATCTTTTCAAAAATCATATCCGGCGAAATTTCGGCACATAAAGTAGCCGAAACTGCCGATTTTCTGGCCTTTTTGGATATTAATCCACTGGCCGAAGGCCATGTGTTGGTTATTCCTAAAAAAGAAGTCGATTATTTATTTGATATCGATAATGAAACCTATGCCGGATTGATGCTTTTTGCTAAAATTGTGGCTTCAGGACTAAAAAAAGCCGTTCCTTGTAAAAAAGTGGGAGTATCGGTTATCGGTTTAGAAGTACCGCATGCCCACGTACATTTAATTCCGATGAATGCCGTTAGCGATATGAATTTTAGTCGCGAAAAATTGAACCCCAGTGCCGAAGAATTATCGGCTACTGCCCAAAAAATCAGAGAAGCGCTTATTTAAGCCTTTTCTGATTATCCTTGGCAAAAGCTGCCCATCCCGAATAACTTTTCCCGCTCTTTCCGCTGCTAATTCGTTGAAACGAATGGCAAACTGCCACAGCCAAACCATCGGTAGCATCTAAAAATTCAGGCGTTTCTTTAAAATTCAGCAGCGTTTTAAGCATGGCCGCTACTTGCTCTTTTCCGGCATTACCGTTTCCGGTAATAGATTGTTTAATTTTTCGGGGCGCATATTCGGCAATAGGCAAATTGCGGGAGAGTGCCGCCGCCATGGCTACGCCCTGTGCCCGGCCCAGTTTGAGCATTACCTGGATATTTTTACCGTAAAAGGGCGCTTCAATAGAAAGGCAATCAGGATGGTATTCGTCAATCAAAGCCACCGTTTTATCAAAAATACGCTGCAATTTTAAGGGATGATCGTCTAAATGGTCCAGTTTAACCACACCCATACTTATGAGTTCTATTTTGGTATTAATTTCTTTAATCAAACCATAACCCATTACAGCCGTCCCCGGATCTATGCCTAAAATAATACGCTCTTTTGCCTTTTCGGTAATCATCAATTACAATAATACCGTTTTTCGATTTAGCGGTCAATTTTGAATTGGGCGAATACACAAAATGAGTTTAAACATTTTCTTTAAAATTACATTTTGTGCATTTTTATTAAAAATTAGATTATTTATCCTTATTTTTGCACAAATTCAAAGCTTTTTGTGAGGCCGATATCCCAACCTGCGAATTCTGATTCTGATTTAGTTCGTTTCCTCTTAAAGCGACAGGCTGAACTTAATTCTTTGCTCGAGTTAACTCAGGCAATTAATAAAAATTCCAGTAGTAAGGAACTTTTTGAAATGTTTCAGGTGATTTTAAAGGTGCATTTAAACACCAAAAAAATGCGTTTATTTTTGGTAAAAGAGGGTTTGTTCTTTGGCTTATCTGGCTTTGGGGATAACCATTTTAATAGCAGAAAAGGGTATAACGGAACTCATTTCCCTAAAGAAATTTATAGGCTGGACGATAAAAGATTTAATTGGGATACTTCATTGCATGATTATGATTATTACGTTCCTGTTATTCATCAGCGTACGCTAAAAGCATTTGTGTTATTAGGTACTATAAATAAAGAAACGGAGCTGATTAACCATGATTTAAATTTCATTCAAACCTTAATAGGTTTGATCGTAGTGGCGCAAGACAACAAAAAACTTTCTAAAGATAAAATCGAGCGAAAGCGTTTAGAACGTGAGCTGGAACTTGGCCGGGAGGTGCAGCAAATGCTTATTCCCAATCAGCTAATACAGAATGAGTATGTTGAACTCAATGCTTGGTATCAGCCTCACGAAAGTATAGGCGGCGATTTCTATGATTTTCAGGTTAACGATAAAGAAATGATGTGGTGTATTGCCGACGTTTCTGGGAAGGGTATTTCGGCCGCCTTACTTATGGCAAATCTGCAGGCCAGCTTGCGGGCTTGGTTTTCCATTACCACCAATCCACTGGAAATTATCAAACACCTTAACGAGTTAATCTGGTTAAATACCCGGGGAGACCGATACATTACGCTTTTTCTGGGTATTTATCATCCAGGAGAAAAAACACTCAAATACGTGAATGCGGGTCATCAACCTGCTATTCTTATTCAATCTAACAATCATCAATTATTAAAAAAAGGTACCGTTATGCTGGGTGCTTTCGAAGAATTGCCTTTTCTGGAGATGGGTACAGCCCGACTTTCGGCCGGCGATTTAATTTTTAATTATACCGATGGTTTACTGGAACGAAAAAATGTGGAGGAACATATTCCTCAGGAAAAAGTGGTTGATTTTTTAAAAAACCAGCAATTGCCCCTAAGCGAGATGCATCAGGTTTTATTAAAAACTATTCGCAATTCCTTGAAAAATAAAGCCTTATCAGATGATTTGACTTTATTGTCGATTAAGGTGAAATAGCCCCCCAAATCCATAATATTTTATAACTTCAAAGCGTATGCTTTTACCCTATTTTCAGCAAGAATTGATAGAAGCAGGCTGCGATGAAGCCGGCCGGGGCTGCCTGGCCGGACCTGTTTTTGCGGCTGCAGTAATTCTGCCAAAAAACTTTAAGCACGCTTTGCTTAACGATTCTAAGCAGCTCAAGCATGCCCAAAGAAACGATTTGCGCAAAATGATTGAACAAGAGGCCCTGGCTTTTGCCGTGGCCGAAGTAGATCATGCAGAAATAGATCGGATTAATATTTTACAAGCTTCTTTCCTGGCCATGCACCGGGCTTTAGATCAACTAAAAACCAGGCCCGAAATGATTTTGGTAGATGGTAATCGTTTCAAAAAATATCAGGATTTACCATATCAATGCATTATCAAAGGCGATGGCAAGTATTTTTCTATCGCGGCAGCCTCTATTTTAGCAAAAACCTACCGGGATGATTTTATGGAGCAAATTGCCCAAGCACATCCCGAGTACGATTGGCTGAAAAATAAAGGCTATCCCACAAAAAAACATCGCGAAGCAGTTTTAAAACACGGCTTTTCGCCCTATCACCGCCGTACCTTTCGGGTAAGTGATCCACAGTTGGCGCTGTTTAAGTAATTGCTACCGGCTTTTTTCTTATTTTCGCAACAAATCTAAATCATATGAAAAATACCGCCTTAAGCAATACCCACATCGCATTAGGTGCCAAAATGGTTCCATTTGCAGGTTATAATATGCCCGTACAATATGCAGGCATCAATGCAGAACACGAAACGGTACGCAAAAGCGTAGGTGTTTTTGATGTGAGCCACATGGGCGAATTCATTCTGAAAGGCGAAGGCGCATTAGATCTAATTCAGCGTGTAACCTCTAACGATGCTTCCAAATTATACGATGGTAAGGTGCAGTATTCTTGCCTGCCCAACGAAAATGGTGGTATTGTAGATGATTTATTGGTTTATCGCATGGACGAAAAAACCTATATGCTGGTGGTTAATGCCTCAAATATTGAGAAAGACTGGAATTGGATCTCCAAATTCAATACCGGCGGAGTAGAGATGAAAGATATTTCTGACCGTACTTCTTTATTGGCGGTTCAGGGGCCAAAAGCAGCCGAGGCTTTACAAAGCTTAACTGAGGTTGATTTATCGGCCATGGAATACTACACTTTTGTGAAGGGAAAATTTGCAGGGGTGGATAACGTAGTAATCTCGGCTACAGGCTATACCGGAGCAGGCGGTTTTGAATTGTATTTTGATAACGAACATGCCGACCAAATTTGGAAGGCTATTTTTGAAGCAGGTGCACCATTCGGCATTCAGCCTATTGGCTTGGGCGCCCGCGATACTTTGCGTTTAGAAATGGGTTTCTGTTTATACGGCAATGATATAGACGATACCACTTCGCCACTAGAAGCTGGTTTAGGCTGGATTACCAAATTCAGCAAAGATTTTACCAATTCAGAAAATCTGGCTGCCCAAAAAGCCGCCGGAGTTGTCCGTAAACTGGTAGGTTTTGAAATGATTGATCGCGGTATTCCACGTCACGATTATGAAATTTGCGATGCCAACGGCAATACCATTGGTAAGGTAACTTCCGGAACACAATCTCCATCCTTACAAAAAGCCATTGGTTTGGGTTATGTACAAACCGATCTGGCTAAAGAAGGCGCAGAAATATTTATCAAAATTCGCGAAAACCTGGTGAAAGCCCAGATTGTGAAATTCCCATTTTATAAAGGTTAATCGCTTTTTAGATACATGCAGCAACGAAAACTGGAAGTATGCCTAAGTCCGGCATTACTTCATTTATACGATATTAGCGATAGCCTGGTGGTGGTAATCGATATTTTTAGAGCCACCTCTTCTATGTGTTACGGTCTGGCCAATGGTGCCGAGGCTATTATCCCCGTGGCCTCGGTTGAAGCTTGCCATGCTTACCAGGATAGCGGTTTTTTATTAGCTGCCGAACGTAATGGCGAAGTGGTAAATGGGTTTGATTTTGGCAATTCGCCTTTCTCTTATACCGCAGAAAAAGTAGCCGGCAAAACCGTGGTTTTAACCACTACAAACGGTACTCATGCCATCAACGAAAGTCGCGAAGCACAAAAGGTTTTAATTGGTTCTTTCTTAAATCTTACTGCTTTAAGCAATTGGTTAAAAAAACAGCCCCAGGATATTTTACTGCTTTGCGCAGGATGGAAAAGTAAAGTCAATTTAGAAGATTCTTTATTTGCCGGGGCGGTGGCCTATCAGCTGCAAAACGAAAATTACAAATTCGATGATTCAGCCGTTTTGGCTGCCGATTTGTATGAATTAGCCAAAGGCGATTTAGACTTATTTTTGAAAAAAACTTCGCACAGCGAACGTCTCAAGCAATTGAAAATTGAAGCAGATATTGCTTTCTGCCTTCAGGTAGATATTATTGATGTGGTTCCTGTTTTGGATGGAGATAGGCTGGTAAAATTAAACTGATAATCGTTATTCCGACGAGTGTTGGTGAAGAGAAATCTCTGGCTTTATTTTATTAAACGGAGATTTCTCACTCCGTTCGAAATGACGGGTTTTATTGCTCCAACAATTCAACTTCAGCCAGCGGGTTAAACAAATAGAGTTTACCACTGCTTACTTCAGTACATTGATAGCGTTTACGCACTTTCGCATTTTTCTTAAAAATACGGCCGTCTTTAAATTTGAAAACACTGCCTAATGGTAATGCTTCTACCGTAGATAAATGCTCTTGTACCAGATCATACTTTTTTAAAGCACGAGATAAATTCAAATCGCTGCAGCTGGAGGCAGCCGGATTTTCTAAATAGCTGACGATAGCCCGCTGTATATCCATGGGGAAAACCTCTTTATCAAAAAAAGGACGCATCATGCGTTTGAAATTGGCTTTCCACTCGGCACCGTGTGGTTTGGCCTTGCGTTTATGCTCGTTCCAGGTGAGCAAATGGGCAAATTCATGCACGGTAGTTACCAAAAAGGCATAAGCGTTGAGGTCGTAATTGATAGATATGCGGTGGCCTTCGCCGGCAAATGGCGGACGGTAATCGCCCAATTTGGTGTTACGTGTACGAGAAACTTTAAACTGACATTGAAAATGGTCTATCCAGCGGGCGATAACCGGTGCGCATTGTGGCGGAAGGTATTGTTCGAGTACTTTAATTTTATCCACGATGAAAGATCGCGATTATTTTAGAATTTGATACACCAAAAAACTGGCAAAATAAGCCAAAGCGGTCATGTACACAAATTGAATAGTGGGCCATTTCCAGCTTTTGGTTTCGCGGTAAACTACCGCGATGGTACTCATGCACTGCATCGCGAAAGCGTAAAATATCATTAAAGAAAAAGCCACGGGCAGAGTAAATACCAAATTACCGGTTTCTGGATTGCGGACTTGCGCCATTTTCTCTTTTACCGATTCCATTTTCGAGGCATCTCCATCTACACTGTATAAGGTGGCCATGGTACCCACAAAAACTTCGCGGGCGGCAAATGAGGTAATGAGTGCAATACCAATTTTCCAATCAAAACCGAGTGGTTTAATGGCCGGCTCGATGCTTTTACCCAAAATACCTGCATAAGAATTTTCGAGCTTGGCTGATGCTTTTAACTGGTCTATTTTTTCGGGACTATATTGCTGGGTATAAGCGGAAGATGCATATTGCTTTTCAATAGCATCAAATTTAGCAGATGGACCGTAAGAGGCCAGCACCC
>CAZFAE010000029.1:22518-24992 GCA_964516035.1 uncultured Sphingobacterium sp. | reverse complement strand
CAAATATTAAAATGGAACGGTACTGCCTGGACCCCGGCCGATGAAACCGGTGGATCAGGAACCGTTGGCCCGGCAGGTCCGCAAGGCCCAGCAGGTCCACAAGGTGTAGCAGGCCCACAAGGCCTAATAGGTTTAACCGGAGCAATGGGTCCGCAAGGTCCAGCAGGTTCACAAGGTATAGCAGGCGCAGTAGGCGCAAGCGGTCCACAAGGTGTAGCCGGCCCGGTAGGGGCCACAGGTGCTGCAGGCCCTAAAGGAGATCAAGGTGATGCGGGTGCTGCAGGAGCACCAGGACCAAAAGGTGATAAAGGAGATACCGGTGATACCGGTCCTGAAGGACCAGTAGGGCCACAAGGTTTACCAGGTAGTGATGCTACCATCTCTATTGGAGCAGTAGGAGCTAATTCCGATGCCAATGGCTTAGTTTTGAACTCAGGTGTATTGGGTTTAACCCCAGCAGATGCAACAAATCCGGGCATTATTACCACGGCTAACCAGAGTTTTGCCGGAGCTAAATCTTTTAATGAAGATATGTATGTACAAGGCCTCAGGTTGGGTAAAGGAGCGGGTAGCAATAATTTTAATACCACTTTTGGAACAGAAGCTTTAGTAAATAATACCGGTGGTTTTGGAAATTCTGCATTTGGTTTCAACGGTCTCAAGGGCAATACCGATGGTACTGGAAATACCTCTTTTGGTTTCCAGGGGCTTATGAGTAACACCACCGGAGCTGCAAATACGGCCATGGGTTTTGCTTCATTAATAGATAATACCACTGGAGCAGGCAATACGGCAATGGGTTATCAATCCCTGCAAAAAAATGGCGGAAGCGACAATACCGTGATGGGTTCAAACGCCATGTATTTAAGTACTAATGCCAACAGAAATACCGTAATAGGCCAGGGCGCATTATGGAATGCCAATGGTGCCAACGACAATACTACTGTAGGTAATAACTCACTCGCTGCGCTCACTACCGGAGCTAATAATGTGGCCTTAGGTTCATCCACTGGCGCAACCCTCACCACCGGAACTAACAATACCTTAATCGGGAATGAGGCCAATGTGGGTTCTGCTGCTTTAAGCAATGCCACCGCTATCGGAAATGGAGCTGTGGTGGCAGCCACCAATACCATACAATTGGGTAATGCTAATGTTACAGACGTTAAAACAAGTGGAGCCTTAACTACCGGAGATATAACCTATCCAAAAACAAGCGGAACGAATGGAGAAGTATTAACTTCAAACGGAGATGGAACTTCTTCTTGGTTAATGCCGCCTTCATCAGATTTAAGTACCGCAGCCACTGGTATTTTACCAGTAGCCAACGGTGGTACGGGTTTATCTAGCCTAGCTGCCGGACAAATTCCTTTTGGAGATGGAACCA
Source organism: uncultured Sphingobacterium sp. (assembly GCA_964516035.1). GTDB lineage: Bacteria > Bacteroidota > Bacteroidia > Sphingobacteriales > Sphingobacteriaceae > JAIPAN01. The sequence goes on along the minus strand of CAZFAE010000029.1, from coordinate 23,605 downwards.
ATGCTTTAGCTAGTACCCCTAATTTAACCTGGAATCCAGCTAGTACCACTTTACATATTAAAGCAGATCAGAGCAGTAGCAATAACTCCAGTATTTATGTAGATCAAGTAAACGATGCAACCAAACCCGTTTGGCTGAGTGTGGGTAATTCTGTGAGCGGCGATGCTGCGCAATTAGGTATAACCGGGGCTAACGACGAATTCTTTACAGGTACCCTTCCGGGCGATATCGTGCTCAAAGCCTTTTCAGGAGCAAATGATAAACGACTTTTTCTTGGAGCAACCTTTGATACTACTCCTAATATGATATTATCGCCCAATAGTATAACTGATGTAATAGGCAGTTTACGTGTTTCTGATCGTTTGAGTACGGGAGCTTATCGTTTCCCGGCTACCGATGGTTCTCCAGATCAGGTGCTGGCTACAGATGGCAACGGAGAATTATACTGGAAAGACGGAGGATCTCCATCTACAGATCTTTCTAACAGTGTAAACGGCATATTACCTGTTGGTAACGGTGGTACCGGCGTAGCTGCAATTGCTCCCGGCAGTATCACTTTTGGCAATGGGGCCGATGCTTTAGGCTTTACCGATAAATTAGTTTGGGATAATACCAATAGCCGTTTAAAACTCGGGCCAGGTACCGGTTTATCTGATGCGGAAAATGGATTTTACAATAGTGGAGGGGCTTATGCCTATGATCCAAATCCTGCCTTGGCGGTATATGGAGGAGCCTCTAGCACTACCGAGAGCACCTTATTACGATTAAAAAGAGTGCATAATCAAGGTACGGCATACCAATCTGTTGCCGATTTTGTGATGTCGGCTCCATCAACACTAAATATTCGTGTAAATAGTAAATATGATAACGATTTTGTGAATCCATTAACCCTTACAAGTACAGAAAGTTGGAACCCGCTGCCTTTAGTAGGTATCAATAAATTAGTGCCAACCTCTACCTTGGATGTAGAGGGTACTGCTGCTTTCTCTGGAAATACAACTGTTGGTGGAACTCTAGGAGTTACCGGTGTTTTAACAGCGGGCGGTATTACTTATCCTACCAGCAATGGCAGCAACGGTGAGGTATT
>CAZFAE010000029.1:19786-22418 GCA_964516035.1 uncultured Sphingobacterium sp. | reverse complement strand
GATTTATCTGAAAACCAAACTATTGCCGGGGTCAAAACCTTTAGCTCAGACATTGTGGTAAATACAATTAAATTCGGTTTAGGTTCGGGTAATATTGCTACAAATACAGTTTTAGGTAAAAATTCGCTTGTAAACAATACAACAGGAGCATCTAATACGGCTATTGGAGAAAGTGCACTTTTTGCCAACACCACCGGAAGCAATAACTCTGCGTTAAGTTTTCATACCTTAACCAATAATACAATCGGCTCTAGCAATACTGCTGCGGGAGTTGATGCATTATATAGCAATGTGTCTGGTAATAACTTAAGTGCCTTCGGCCGCAGAGCACTTGTTGCTAACACAACTGGTAATTTTAATAGTGCCTTTGGTGTTGAAGCCCTTAGTTTAAATACTTTTGGGGGGCAGAATACAGCTTTTGGAAGCCATTCATTAAGAAGTAATATAGCAGGATTCAATAATACAGGATTGGGGTATAGAACGTTGATAAATTCTACTGGGTTGAACAATACTGCGGTTGGGTCCACAGCGCTAGATTCGTCTACTTCTGGTAATGATAATACCGCCCTTGGTTATATGTCTGGCTATGATATGACTACGGGTAGTAACAATACTTTTTTGGGTAGAAATGCCGGTGGGGGATTAAGCACCGGATCTAACAATACCATTGTAGGAGCCAATGTAAGCGGTCTTTCTGCTGGTCTATCTAATAATATTATTCTATCAAATGGTGCAGGCATCATTAAAGCACAACATGATGGTACCAATTGGACTTTAACCGGAGGCTTAACCGCCGGAGGTATTAGCTATCCAATTACCAATGGAACCAATGGTCAGGTATTAACCACTAATGGCAACCATATTGCAACTTGGGCAGACATACCTACTTATACCATAGCTGATGGTGCAATTACATCTGCTAAGATTAGCGATGGTACTATTGTAAATGAAGATATCAGCAGTTCTGCCGCTATTGCTTTTTCCAAACTAAATATCGCAAAATCAGATATTACTGCATTGGGTATTCCTGGATCTGATACCAATACCCAATACACGGCAGGAACAGGTTTGAGTTTAACAGGTACCATTTTTGCCATTGACGGCCCGATTTCTATCGCCAATGGCGGTACCGGAGAATCTACAAAGAGCTTTGTAGATTTAACCACGGTTCAAAGTGTTGGTGGTGCCAAAACCTTTACCGCAAATACGGCTGTAAGCGGAACCAGTACCTTTACCGTAGGAACCGGTGCCACCAGTTTGGGTGGAACTTTAGGTGTAACTGGTGCTTCAACTTTAACCGGTAATACATCGGTAGGCGGAACTTTAGGCGTAACTGGAGCAACAACTCTATCAGGCAACACTTCAGTTAGCGGATCGAGTACCTTTACCGTAGGAACCGGTGCTACCAGTTTAGGCGGAAGCTTAGGTGTAACAGGCGATGTGAAAGTAAATACCGATAAATTTACGGTAGCTGCAACTTCGGGTAATACGGTTATTGCCGGAACCCTAAAAGTAGCGGGCGGAAGTCCGGCTGCAGGCAAAGTATTAATCTCTGATGCTAACGGATTAGCTTCATGGGCATATAATGGTGGTACAACCAGTACCCAAACAGGAGCTTATACCATAGTGCTTTCCGATAAATATGTGTTCTACGGAAGCACGGCTGGTGCAACAGCTACTTTTACACTTCCATTGGCTGCAGGTATTGCCGGCAAAGAAATCATTATCAAAAACAAGAGCGGGTATACACTTACCGTTCAACGTGGAGGTAGTACTGAAACTATTTTTCAGGATAATGCCAACAGAGAAGCTACTTCCATTACTCTTGGTATAGAAGCTTCTAACAACTGGGTAAAATTAGTTTCAGACGGTACCCAGTGGGTAGTGTTTAGAGGATTGTTTTAACATATAAATGAATTCATTCATGAAAAAAATAGTATTTGTAGCTTTATTTTTTAGTTATTTCGGGTCTTCTAAAGCCCAAACAGGTATTGGAACAACCACACCAGATGCCTCTGCTAGGTTAGAGGTAAATGCCAGTAATAAAGGATTTCTCCCGCCAAGGGTGGCTTTAACCGCAAGTAATGCTGCCGGACCTATTACCAGTCCAGCTACCGGATTATTGGTTTACAATACCGCAACGGCCGGTACTGCGCCAAACAACGTGGTACCCGGCTACTACTTTTGGAATGGCTCTGCCTGGGCATATCTCTCTAGCAATGCAGTAACCGCTATGGGCACCATCAACGCCTCGTCTACGGCAAACGGCGCTACCATAAGCAATGGAGTTTTAAATTTGGCTCCTGCCGATGGGACTAATGCTGGGTTGGTAACCACGGGCACGCAAACTATTGCAGGTGCTAAAACCTTCTCCGGAAATACCACCATGAATGGTAATTTAACAGGAAATAGTGCCGCAAGTTCTACTATTGCTGGTTTTTCTGCCAATTTAGACTCTAAGTCGGGTAGTTATCAACTCACGGCGGCAGATAATGGAAAGGTAATTCAGTTTACAGCAGCAGCCACACTAACCCTGCCAAGCGGTTTGCCGGCTGGTTTTAATTGTATGATTGTTCAAATGGGTTCGGGGCAAGTTACCTTTACCGGCGGGGCTAGTATTTATAATCGAAAC
>CAZFAE010000029.1:18024-19686 GCA_964516035.1 uncultured Sphingobacterium sp. | reverse complement strand
AATGCAGAAAAAAATAAATATGTAGATGCGGTACTAAGCCTGGATGCGGGACAATTGGCCAGTTATCCAGGATCGGGAACCACCTGGACTGACATTTCTGGTCGGGGAAACAATGTAACCTTAAATAATATTTCGTATCAATCTGCCGAAGGTGGTGGAAGCATGCGGTTTACTAATGGTTCAAACAGTTATTCTTATTTTAATGCACCAATCAGCGCAGCTTCCACCATTACGGTAGAACTGTGGGTAAAAACAAGCTCTTTGAATAATGGCATGTACTTTGGTTTCAACTATTACGATGTATGGACTGAGGGAGGAAGATTGGGCTATAATACCAGTGTAGGCGATTTGTATGGTATTAGTGCTACTCAAGTGACTTCATTAGGGATTTTGAATAATTGGAAACACCTGGTTTTTGTGATGAATGCCGGTTCTTATTTAAATAACAAAATATATGTTAATGGCGTATCGCAAGCGCTCGCTCAGCAGGCAGCAACTCAGAACGCTTCAAATGCTAACTTTAACTCCGGTTTAGGATCGATTAGTGGTTGGCGAGCAAGTGCAGACTGGCGTTATATTACCATGAATTTGGCTACTTTTAAAATTTACGACCGAGAACTTAATGCCAGCGAAATTCAGAGTAAATACACTACAGAAAAATCGAGATATGGCTTATAGAATTTTGTTGGCTTTTCTTTTTTGGGGACAAGTGTTAAAAGCACAGGTTTTTTTACCTGCGTTAAGTGCATCACAATCTAAAGGAGTTTTACATTTAGACTATCAGATTTTTTCTACTAACAGTGGGAACGGTTCTACGTCAGATTATGCCGTATGCCCAACTACAAAAACGGAATTCGATAAACTTTTCAACACCAGCTACAGTAGCACTACCTTGTTTGCTAAGGGCAAATTAAATAGTATGGTATTGTTTGATTTTGATAGCTATACCGATTTAAGCAATGCAGGAGTTGCTATTCCTAACGCCGGAGAATATTTTGCTCTAAAAGTTCAGGGGACATTTATACCTAAAGAAAGCGGAACTTATACTTTTGCCATTAATGGCGATGATGGGGCCGATTTTAGTATTGATAATACGATGGTTGTTAGTTATTATGGACCCCACGGAATAGCTGCCAACACTTTGGGAACATACAATGGAACTTATAACATGACCGCCGGAAGGTCTTACTCTTTTGTGTTAAGGATGCAGGATGGAGCGTCTAATGAAGGTTTGCAATTTTATTGGAAACCACCCAGCAGCAGCGGTTCTGAAAGTGGAGGCTATAAGAAAAATTGGATACAACGGCCAGAAGAAATGCTCAATGATAAGATTTTAGATGGATCTGCTGCCGATAGAGCTGCCCCAAGCGCCCAGTATATCAAAAATTTAACCGGTACCAATACCGATGGGGTGTATTGGATCAATTTGCCTGTTGCTGGCCCAACACAAATTTATTGCTTAATGAATTCGGCAGTAGATGGCGGGGGATGGATGATGATGATGAAAGCCACTACAGGTGCAACCTTTAATTACGATGCCAATTATTGGACAACGAGCAATACTCTAAGTCCTGCGGAATATAACCGGAACAATGGGGATGCTAAATTTAACACCATGAATTATTATCCTGCTAAAGATCTTTTGGCCCTATGGCCAGATAT
>CAZFAE010000029.1:0-17924 GCA_964516035.1 uncultured Sphingobacterium sp. | reverse complement strand
CACCCATTAATTTCTGGGCTAGTGTAGATCGTTTGTTTTTAGGTGATGCTAATAATTTTTCCGGAAAAGGAACCATGTTTAGTACTCAAACCAGTGTTCGGTTTTATGGGTTTAATTACAACAATGCTGCATTCGTTTCAGCCGAATCGCAAACAAAAACCCGTTGGGGCTTTGCCTGGAATGAAAATAATGATCCATACAAGTTATTTGGCGAAGCAGGGCTAAACGAAGTTTCACCCGATGTAAGCGGGGGCATAGGGGTTAAATCGGGCCACTTAGGTTCATATTCTGCAGGAGATTATGTGGGTTGTTGTGATAACTATAGAGGAATTAACCGTACCGCCCGGGTAGAAGTTTATGTGAGATAAAGCTCAGCTTTCTATATCCCTTCAAAATTAAATCAATGGGTTAGAAGTACAATTACTTAACTCTTAAAAACATTCGGCTATTAAATCAACTAATTACATTAATGTTTAACCATTAATTGCTTAGATTTAAGTTTTGATAACACACACCTTATCACACAGCCCATTTGATGAGTTTCTGCAAGCGAAACCTCCTGACTTTCATATCAGGATTTTTTCTTTTATTGGCCACGCTCCCGGTGAAGGCTCAAAATACCTCCAATCAGGGGACCGATTTCTGGGTGGCCTATACCGGCCATGTCGATAATTTTAATTCTCGCTTAACCTTATTCATCACCTCAAAGGTTGATGCCAGTGTGAGTATTACTGCCGGAGGGGTGCTTCTGCCTACTGTAGTAGTACAAGCCAATAAAGCAGTGCCCGTGTACATTAATCCTAATATTTATACCAATACCTATGTAGGTTTGTCAGATGGGGTTGCCCTAAATAGTGGTATCCATGTTACCGCTACCTCACCTATTGTTTTATACTCGCATATTTCCCGTAGTGCACGGTCTGCTGCAACCATGGTATTGCCTACCAAAGCCTTAGGAAACGATTATTATGCCATGGCCTATAATCAGATGCCCAGCGGAGGTGGTGAATATCGGGTTTCGCAGGTTACTTTAATAGGGGTAGAAGATGAAACACTGATAGAAATCACGCCATCTGTTTCAGGAGTAGGTGCTCCGGCTAAAGCGGCCAATGTGCCTTATCAAATTACACTAAATAAGGGAGATGTTTACCAATTTCAATCCACTACCGATGTAACTGGAACCCGGATCAGAACAGTAGAGAATTGCAAACCATTGGCGGTATTTTCCGGAAGTACCAAAGTCGGTTTTTGTGAAGAACCCGGCTCTATAGTAGGTGTGGGCCAGGATAATCTCTATCAGCAATTGTTTCCGGTAAGTAGCTGGGGTAAAAATTACATCACGGCACCTTTTTATAATGCCCTGCATGGTGTAAAAGATATTATTCGGGTTTTGGTTTCTAAAGATAATACCACCGTAACAGTTAATGGTTCAACAAGCAACGCCAACGGTACCCCATTAACTAATCCTTATGCAAAAGGGAGTGTTATTACTTTTACTACTTCATCGGCTAATACCATTAATGCCAGCGAACCGATATCAGTAGCCCAAATTCAAGTTTCGCAAAGCTGTAATCCGAATAATATCGATCAGAATAATCCGGTTTATCCCGGCGATCCGGAAATGACCATTTTGAATCCCATAGAGCAGAAATTAACAGATATTACGGTGTATTCTGCTATTTCTGTACCATCGGCACCCACCAGTATTACCAAACATTATCTGAATGTGATTCTTAAAACGGCCGATATTCCGACTTTTACTATCGATAATTCTACCATTCCGGCTGCTAATTTTACGGTTATAGATTCCGAATATAGTTATCTGATTCAAGATGTAACCAGTGCCTCGGCTTCCGATCCAACCCATCGAATTAAAGCGGAAAATGGATTTTTAGCCATAGCCTATGGTTATGGAACCTATGAGTCTTATGCTTACCTGGCCGGATCTGATATTAAAAACCTTAATCAGTTTGTTAAACTTAAAAATCCAACAACCAATCAAGAAGCAGAAAGTGGTTGTACCGCACAAGATTTTGATGTAGAAGTAACGCTGCCTTATCAGACTACAGAATTACGCTGGGATTTTGGAAATGGCCAAGCCGAAGTTATTCAGACAAATCCGGTGGCAGATCGCCAAATAGTGCTCAATGGCCAAAATTTATATGTTTTTAAATTCCAGTCAACAGTAAATTATACTACTGCAGGTGTTAAAAACCTGATGATTAAATCACTCAACCCAGGCGCCAGTTTGTGTGGAGACTATGATCAGATTAATTTGAGTTTCGAAATACTTGATCTTCCCATTCCTGAATTTAGTGTATCTAACCAAACCTGTGTCAATACTAGCTTAAGTTTTATAGATCAATCTACATTTGCACCAAAATTTGTGGTAAAATGGATTTGGGATTTTGGAGACGGAACTCTTGTTGAAAATGAGAGCGGAGTGACTGTAAATCATACATATACCCAAGCCGGAGATTATCAGCCGGTTTTAACCGTGTTTACAAGCAATGGTTGCAGCGTCAGTAGTCCTCCATTATCTGTACATGTAAGCCCGCTGCCAATTAGCCAATTTGTATATTCTAGCCTTACTTGCGAGCAAACAGCCGTCAATTTTACAGACCAGTCTGCTACAGCAGAGGGTGTACTAGTCAAATGGAACTGGGATTTTGGCGATGGTCAGACTTCGCAGGATAAAAACCCTTCACATATTTTTACGGCTCCGGGTAATTATAGCGTGAGCTTAGTAGTTGAAACAAACGAAGGATGCCTTAGTGAAAAGGTTTCTCAAAATTTAACTATCTATGCTTTACCCCAGGTAGACTTTCTGGTTCCGGATATTTGTTTAAATGATGCTCAAGCCGGTTTTACCAACCTGAGTACCAATGCAGACGGCAGTAGCGATGGATTAAGCTATGTATGGAATTTTGGAGATGCTTATGCCACCTTGGCTAACCCTAACTCATCCACAGCAACAAACCCAGAACATAGTTATACCCGCGAAGGCGATTATCTGGTTACGCTCTGGGTTACCACTGCCGAGGGCTGTGTACAAAGCCTCACTAAAAATTTCAGGGTTAATGGGGTTAATCCAGTGGCCAATTTTGAAATTATCAGTGCATCTGATTTATGCAGCAGCATTCCGGTGTTATTTAAAAATAAATCGCTGGTAGCCGGTTTTGGAGAAGTTACCCGTTTGGAGTGGTATTACGATTATATCAATCAACCCGAAGCAGTAGAGGTAGATGAAGAGCCTAGCGTAGATAAAATTTATACCCACCTTTATCCCAAATTTCATACTCCCGCAACTAAAAATTACACGGTCAGACTAGTAGCCTATTCTGGCATAAGCTGTATCAGCGAAGCCTTTGTCCAAGTGCTCACTCTTAAACCAGTTCCGGAAGTAGAATTTGACGAACTTCCTGCTGTATGCTTAGAAATTTCACCTTTTCAAATTACCCAAGCTAAAGAAAAATACGGTTTTACAGGTACCTATAAATACAGTGGTCCAGGCCTAAGTTCAACTGGTTTATTCAGTCCGAAGCTGGCAGGCCCTGGTACGCATACCCTCAAATACGTGTTTAATGCTCAAAATGCTTGTGCAGATTCCCTATCACGCAATATTACTGTTTACGAAACACCCAGCCTTAATGCAGGCCGAGATACTACCATTCTGGAAGGCGGAAGTACTCCTTTAAATGCCACAGCCTCAGGCAGTGCCCTCATTTATAGCTGGTATCCGGCAACAGGATTGAGTGCCAGTAATATTCCCAATCCGGTGGCATCTCCAATAATAGATACTAAATACACCTTAACAGTGCAGTCAGATCAGGGCTGCGTAGTAGCCGACGAGGTCTTTATCAGGGTATTACAACTACCAGAAGTACCCAATGCTTTTACGCCCAATGGCGATGGTAAAAATGAGGTATGGAATATCAAATATCTCGGAAGCTATGAACGCCCCACCGTGGAAGTATTCAATAGATATGGTCAGCGTGTATTTTATTCATTAGGTTATCAAACACCCTGGGATGGTAGGTTTAATGGAGAAGAGCTGCCCATTGCTACCTATTATTACATCATTAATCCGGGCAACGGCCGAAAACCAATTGTAGGGTCTTTAACCATTATCAGATAAGGATGAACAAGATAAAACTCTGTTTTTCTGCCTCCCAATGGGTTATTATATTCATAACAAGCTTACTGTTTAGCGCCTTTACGGTACATGCCCAAATGCCTATTTCTATTCTTACACCTGATTTTTCTTCGAGTGCAGGCTGGCAATTAAATGGCAATGCCGTTACTACAAATATACCGGGCTATTTGCGTTTAACTCAAAATGACAGAAATTTAGCAGGGTCTGCCTTTTGGAAGAAAAAAATAGCACTTGCTGCCGATTTCTCCTTTAGTGTTTATTTTACTTTTAAAATGACTCCGGGTACCCGTGCAGATGGCCTTACTTTTTGTATCCAACAAGCTTTTAATAATGCCGGTGGCATTGGCGAAGGTATAGGTTATGCCAATATACCCGGAAAATCGATTGCGGTAGAATACGATACTTTTAGAAACGCTCCAGATCCAAACAATAACCATATTGCACTTAACCAGAATGGGCTGATGCATGGTCAGCCTAACTATCCCTATGTTAATGCTTTGCCCTATGTGCAGTCATCACCCGGTTTAGATTTGGCCGATGGCCAAATGAAATACAACTGGATAGATTACAACGGCAGCACCAATACCCTCGAGGTAAGAATATCAACTACCGGTACCCGTCCAACCGATCCGGTATTATCCATCAATAATCTTAATTTAAGTGAGATTATGCCTAATCCGGATGTATTTTTTGGTTTTACGGCTGCCACCGGAGGTGAGTTTGAAGAGCATGCCATTTATACGGTTTATGCCACCAACAGCTACAGCCCTTTTCCCAGTAATCCTGATCCTTCAGATTTCATACAAGGCATTGCCAATGTAGATTTGTTAAGCAGTAATTCTATCACCTGCACTAATGAAACCGCTCAAATTGCTATTACAGCCACCGATAAGGATAATCAGCCCTTATCTGGAAGAAATTTGAATTTGATGATAGACGATGGGGTCGCTACACTATCCGCTCTTAATGTAATTACGGATACCAATGGACAGGCATTTGTTACCCTAAGCAATGTGAATTCGCCTCGAGTAATTATTAGAGCTTATGACCCAGTTGCCGGAGCATATGGTACCGTTGATGTGGATGCCAGTACCAATTATGCCGCATTAGTGGCCGATTTTGAAGTACTCAATGAAACAAATCTTTGCAGTAGTGAGTCTATACTTTTGAAAAATAAATCATACATGATTGGCTTGGGTACAATTTCCAGATTAGAATGGTATTTGGATTATGTAAATCAGCCTTCGCAAGTAATAGTTGATAATAATCCCCAGGCAGATGAAATCTACACCTTTAATTATCCAGATTTTACCGGCTCTGCAGCAAAAAATTATTCTGTTCGGTTAGTGGCTTATGCAGACGGTGTATGTATACTGCCCGAAAAAACCAAAATTATAACCATTAAATCGGCTCCCAAGGTACTTTTCGATCCACTTTTGGCCGTATGTACTGAAACCAGTCCTTTTCAAATCACACAAGCTAGTGAAGTTAAAGGCGCTATAGGAACCTACACATACAGTGGTCCCGGAGTAACGGCTTTGGGCTGGTTTAATCCCAAAACAGCCGGTCCGGGTACGCATACCATTAACTATGTTTTTAGCAGTACCAATGGTTGTGCCGATTCGCTTACCCAGGAAATTAAGGTGTATGCCAATCCAACACTGTATGCCGGCAGGGACACCACATTGATTTTAGGCCAGTCTTTGCAGCTTAATGCTTTGGCCAGTGGAACCAATTTGGTTTACCGCTGGACTCCCGCCATAGGCTTAAGCCGCGACGATATTCCTAATCCGGTGGTAAGCCCACTTGAGGATACCAATTATACACTTACCGTAAGTGCCGATGGGGGCTGTGAAATAGCTGATAATGTGTTTATTAGGGTGCTTGAATTGCCCGAAATACCCAATGCTTTTAGCCCAAACGGAGATGGTAAAAATGAGGTTTGGAATATCAAAAATCTTCAAAAATACGAACAGGCGCTGCTGCAGGTGTTTGACAGATACGGCCAGCAGGTGTTTCAAACCCGGGGTTATCAAATACCCTGGGATGGCAGGTTTAAGGGTGCAGATTTACCCATGGCCACCTATTATTATATCATTAATCTGGGCTTTGGCATCAAGCCAATTTCTGGTTCAATAACGCTTTTAAGGTAAATTATGAAAATACGGATATACCTGTTTTTAGTCTTTATGTTTTCGGTTAAAATGCTTTCTGCTCAGCAGGTACCGCAATACACCCAATATGTATTGAATGGGTTTTTATTAAATCCGGCGGTAGCCGGGATAGAAAACTATACCGATTTGCGAATTGGCAACCGTACCCAATGGAAGGGCTTAGCCGGGGCGCCCAATACCCGATATTTATCTGTTCATGCACCCATAGGGAAAGATTTCGTATATGATAATGCCAACTCTCTTTCTGGTCAGGGCGAAAATCCCATGAACAGAAGCTATGTGCAAACTTATCAGGCCGCAGCGCCACATCATGGCGTAGGACTTGCAGTGGTTTCAGATCAAACGGGCCCATTGAGCCGTACCGATTTAAATGCCAGTTATGCCTATCATTTGGGTGTTTCCTCTCGGTTAAACGTATCTGTGGGCTTAAGTGCTGGCATTTCTCAGGCCGCATTAGATGCCTCTAAATTGGTTTTTGAAGATAATTCGGATGCATTTGGGGCCAATACTAATTATCGTAAAATAGTGCCCAATCTTAGTGCCGGAGTATGGATTTATGGTCCCAGATTTTACGGCGGCTTGGCCATACATCAGCTTTTAGCTAACTCTTTGGCTTTTGTAGATAATACAAGCGCAATGGTACAAAAACGTCAGCCACAATTATTGCTTAGTGCGGGTTATAAATTGTTTTTAGGAGATGATATTGCTCTAATGCCTACGTTTATGTTGAATTATATGGCCAGTTCGCCGCTCACGGTAGATGCCAACACCAAAATTGCATTTAAAGACAAATTCTGGATAGGTGGAGGCTATCGTAAAAACGATTCGTTCTCTGCCAATGCAGGCTTTAACATTGGTTATTTATTTAATGTGGCTTACGCTTACGATTTTACAACTTCTAAATTAAAAACGGTGAGCAATGGTTCTCATGAAATTGTTCTGGGAATTTTACTTAACAACCGTTATCGGGTGAGTTGTCCGCAGAAAAATTGGTAATTTTTTCAATGAGCTGATTTGTTAATGTGATAATTTGTTGATTTATTAATTATCACATCAGCACATCGTCACATTATTAAAGTTCTTTACGCAATCGTGCTACCGGAATATTCATTGCTTCACGGTATTTGGCTACCGTACGGCGGGCAATATTGTAGCCTTTTTCTTTGAGAATGTCTGTTAGTTTTTCATCGGCCAAGGGAAAGTGTTTATCCTCATTTCCGATACATTCTTCCAGGATTTTTTTCACCTCTTTATTAGAAACCTCTTCGCCATTTTCTAATTGTATGCCCTCAGAGAAGAATGATTTAAGCAGAAAAGTGCCAAATTCAGTTTGCACATATTTAGAATTGGCTACCCTGGATACGGTAGAAATATCCATGTCAATCTGTTCGGCAATATCTTTTAAAATCATAGGGCGCAGGTTGCGCTCATCGCCAGTCAGAAAATAATCGTATTGATATTGCATGATGGAATTCATGGTTTTCAATAAGGTTTGCTGACGCTGTTTAATAGCATCAATAAACCATTTAGCCGAATCCAGCTTTTGTTTTACAAACTGTACTGCTTCCCGCATCTTTTTATCGCTTTTAGCGGCTTTATCGTAATGCTGAAACATTTCTTGGTAAGACCGACTTACTCTTAACTCTGGCGCATTTTTAGAGTTAAGGGTTAGTATCAGCACTCCATCATTATTATGAATATGAAAATCGGGAATAACCTGCATTTGCTTGTTGCTCATTTCAGAACTATCGCCCGGTTTCGGATTCAGTTTTAAGATCTCATTCACCACCGCTTTCAATTCCTGGCCGGTCATATTCAGTAATCGTTCCAGTTTATCGTAATGTTTGCGGGTAAATTCATCTAAATGATGTTCTACCACTAAAATGGCTTTTTGGATAACTGAGGTGGGTTCTTTTTTTCGAAGCTGAATTAATAAACACTCTTGCAGATCTCGTGCGGCAACACCTGCCGGATCGAAATGCTGAATCAGTTTCAAAACATCTTCAACTTCTGTTTCTTCTGCAAAAACATTTTGAGAAAAAGCCAAATCGTCTATTAGAGAAGGAATCGCTCTTCGTAAATACCCATCGTCATCTAAACTGCCAATAATTTGTTTGCCTATCTGAAAATCTTTATCTGATAGGGGTGCCAAATCCAGTTGAGCCTGCAGGCTTTCGAAAAAAGACCGTTGTACAGCAAAAGGAATTTCTTTTCGTTCATCCTCATCCTCGCCATTCTGATCGTATTTTGAACCATAATCGCGAACATCATCTTCCTGCAAATAATCATCTACATTAAACTCTTCAAAATCTTCGTTTTCGGTCTTCTCATTAAAGCTCTCTTCCTCGTCGTGGTCCGGATATTCTTCGGCCACCTCGGTCATGTTGGCCAGGCTCAAATCTTCGAGAGCAGGGTTTTCTTCCAGCTCTTCTTTGATTCGGGTATCTAAAGAAACCGTAGGTATCTGCAGCAATTTGATAAACTGAATTTGCTGCGGAGAAAGTTTTTGTAAGAGTTTTTGTTGAAGATGTTGTTTTAACATAGGCCTTTGTTCACAAAATTACATTAAATCAGTAAAATTAAAACTCAAAAACATCTTTATTATTATACTGTAAATCTAATGAAGGAATGCTAGGTTTGTATAACTAAATCGTTATCGAAATGGGTTTTATTAAAGAATTTAAGGAATTTGCCATGCGTGGCAATGTTATTGACTTGGCTGTAGGGGTTATTATCGGAGCTTCTTTTGGTAAAATTGTTACCGCCCTGGTTGATGATGTAATTATGCCGCCAATTGGCTATTTGCTGGGCGGAATAGACTTTGCGAACAAAAAAATAGTGCTCAAAGCTGCAGACGAAGTGCATAAAGTGGCTGAAGTAGCTATTAAATACGGTAGTTTTATCAATACAGTCATTCAATTTTTGATTATTGCGTTTTGTGTATTTCTTATGATTAAGTTCATTAATACCCTGCAGCGTAGGGCAGGAGAGTCTGAAGAGAAACCTAGTTTAAGTAAAGAGGAAGCTCTTTTAACCGAGATTAGAGATTTGTTGAAAAAACAGAAGAGCTAATTTTGAATTAAATAAAAACAAACCTATATTTGCACTCTTGTTTTCAAGAGCAATAACAATCAAATTAAGTCATGAAAAGAACATTTCAGCCATCCCAGAGAAAAAGAAGAAACAAACACGGTTTCAGAGAGCGTATGTCAACAGCTAACGGCAGACGGGTTTTGGCTTCCAGAAGAGCTAAAGGCAGAAAAAAACTTTCGGTTTCATCCGAGCGTCGTCATAAAGCATAATTTTTGATGGCTTGCCGCTGTTTTGCGGGTTTGCAGATCAGAAATAAATTCTGAATTAGCTCAAGCAATCATCAAAAATGTACACTTTTAAAAAAGAAGAACGGTTATGTAGTCAAAAGCTTTTAGATAAGCTTTTCCATAATGGTTCTTCTTTTCTTTTATACCCCTTCCGGATTATTTGGATAAATGAAGCCGCTCAATCTGTGCCTGCTCAGGTGGTGATTCAGGTTTCAAAAAAACGGTTTAAACGGGCGGTAGATCGTAATCTCATTAAACGACGTATTCGCGAAATTTATCGTTTAAATAAACAAGAGCATCTTTATTCGTATTTATCTCCAGATCAAACCTTGCTTTTGGGCATTAGTTATATTGGAAAAGATATTCCTGATTATAGTTTTTTAGAGCCTAAACTCAAAAAAGCCATGGTTCAACTACAGGCCGAATATCTGGCCATGCAGAAAGGAATTTCCGAATGAAAAAGCTGCTCACTTATTTCTTTCTCGGACTCATTAAACTTTATCAATATTTATTATCGCCATTATTAGGCGCAGCCTGCCGTTTTACACCAAGCTGCTCGCAATATGGTTTGCAAGCCATTCAAAAACATGGCCCTTTTAAAGGCGCCTGGCTTACTATTAAACGTATAGGCCGCTGTCATCCTTGGGGTAAACATGGCCACGACCCCGTTCCCTGATTATTCAATATCAAATATTGCCGTTTATAATCTAAAATCATAAATCGTAATTCTAAAATCAATATAATATCTTCGTTTTATGGCTCTCATCCTCCAAATTGAAACCGCTACCCGTTCTTGTTCTGTTGCTTTGGCACAGGATGGTGTTTTGTTGGGTAAAAAAGAACGCAACGAAGCCAATATTCATGCTGCAAGTATTACTTTGTTTGTAGAGGAGTTGATGCAGGCTCAGGGTAAAACCTATGCCGATTTACAAGCTATAGCCGTAAGTATGGGACCGGGCTCTTATACCGGCTTGCGCATCGGGGTGTCTACGGCTAAGGGTTTATGTTTTGGTTTAGATATTCCTTTAATAGGGATTTCTACTTTAGAAGCCATGGCCTCGGCCAAGCAGGCAATTGTTAATGCGGATACTATTTTATGTCCGATGATTGATGCCCGCCGCATGGAGGTTTATATGGCTCTGTATGATGCTGATATGAATACCGTTGAGCCGGTTAAAGCGCAAATTTTGGATGAACATACATTCGAAGCTCATAATAATGAAATAATCATATTTGGCGATGGTGCTGAAAAATGTAAAGAACTTTACAACAATTCTAAATTTAGCTTTGTAGATCACGTAAATTCTGCCGCAGATTTAAGCGAATTGGCTTTTAAAAAATATCAGCAAAACGATTTTGAAGATTTAGCTTATTTTGAACCTTATTATCTGAAAGATTTTATTGCAACGGTTTCTAAGAAGTAGTGAGTATTGAGATATGAGATTGGTAGTTGGTATTTAGTAATTAGTATTTAGACTGATTTTGTTTTTTGAATTTAAGCCTATAATTCATAATAAACAATAACCAACCCGCAATACTAAAAATCTACTTCTTCTTCCCAAACAAACGGCCAAAAAATCCTTTGCCACCCGGAGCTTCCAAGCCTGGAATAAAGTTCGCATTTAAAGGATGTTCCATTAGCCGGCCAAATTTGCTCGAAAAGCCAATATAAAAACCGCTACTTAAATGCCCTTTTAAAAGAGCGGGATCTGATTTATTCAAGCCCTTTGCTAGCTGAATCGTTTTAAACAACTGGTCGCTGCCAATAAAAAATTCCTTATTGGGCGTTTTATACATGTATTGGGCGCCTATATCCAAAAAATTTAACAAATTATAAGAAGGGGTTAAGCTAAAAACATATTTTTCCTTTAGCACATAATTATTAATCAGCGATACCTGTCCGCCAGCCTGCCAAACGTTTTTAGTAATCAATAAATTAGGTTGATAGTTTCCGAAGTTCTTATTTAGAAGAACTTCTACTTTACTGTTAATGACCGTATAAAAACCTTTTTTTGTAGAAATACTGCCGTTTACAGAGCTTTCTAAAGCATCTAGCAGTCGTTCATCAGCGTCGTCTGCAGAGGCATTATCAATCCATATATTTTTTGAGTACTGCTCTACCTTGGCGTTTTTATTCCATCTAATAAATCCCAGATCTTTAACGTTAGCCAGTAAAAACCAGCCTTTCTTAAATTTAAAATTAGCACTGGCTGTTAATGCAAAGCCCGGATTTTTAAAACCGGGAGATAAAATCCCTTTACTGCTTTCATTTTCCTTAAGCGTAGATTTAAATTTACCCGAATAGCCCAGCGTAAATTCATCTAAGGTCCGGTTAATGCTTAAATCGGAGTAATTGATCTTGCCACTAGTGTAAGCAATACCACTCAGATAGCTGAGTTTTACACCGAAAGCAATTCTTTTAGTATAGTTTTCGCGGTAGCTAAAGGCAAACTGATGGTAAGTTTGCTGAGAAAGTTGATTATTGAAAATATTCTCGTAATTATCGTTTGTAAACCGTGTATAATTATCAAAAATGGCCAGCGTTTCATTGCTTACCTTTGCCCAGCTATCATTTCTAATTTGCCAGGAAAAACCGACTTCCTGTTGATATTTTACTCGTTTAAACCACCTGAAACTGAGCAGATAAACATTAGAATTGGCAGCCAGCCGGGTTTGTTTGTTCTCTCCGAGAGCTAAATCCTGGGTGTCAATTACATCGTCAACCAACATACGCTTGATGGTTGAAAAGCCAGCTCCGGAGGCTGAACCGTTAAAGGTCAGTGTTGGAACAAAAAAATTAAAAGCAAATTGCTTGCTGCTATCGGTGTAAAATGCTTTTTGAGAAGGGTTTTCAAAGGCATCGAACAAGGTGCGGCTATTATACAGAGCCAATTGAGCTTTGGCAGGATGCCAAAAAACAGTGCAAAAAAATAGAAAAATCAGGGTTCTTTTCATGTTCAGGTTAAACAAATTTAATTTTTTATTTATAGCAAAAGAATTGGACGCCTAATTATTAAATTAGCGATGTTTAGCCCATCCCAATATGAACAAGCGAATAATCCTTTTAACTTCTGTTTGCGGTGCCCTGGCCGTGGTTTTTGGTGCATTTGGTGCTCATGCCTTAAAAGCGGTTTTGAGTGCTGACCAGCTCGCAAATTGGGAAACAGCGGTAAACTATCAATTTGTACATACCCTGGCGCTTTTAGGCTTAAGTCTTATGCCGACACACCGGCAAATCAAGCTGGCTTCCTGGTTTTTTGGCTTAGGCATCTTCTTGTTCTCTGGTTCCTTGTATTTGTTGTCCTTACGGGATGTTTTAAACCTTCCGGTGGCATTTCTTGGGCCAATAACGCCAATAGGCGGACTGTTTTTTATTTTGGGATGGGTCTTCCTTTTTCTTTCAGCTTTAAAACAGAAATAGATGTTGCAGTTTAACAACGATGCCGCAACTGAACGCCAAACCCTGTTTGTAGAAGTTATTCTGCCGCTGGCAATTCTTAAAACTTACACCTATCGTGTTCCTTTAGAATATAATTCACAAATTGCTGTAGGTAAGCGTGTTGTGGTTCAGTTCGGAAAGAGCAAAATCTATACCGCCATCATACACCAGGTATCAGAACATCCGCCGAAAGGCTACGAAGCCAAATATTTAATAGATGTTTTAGACGAAGCACCCATTGTTACCGGCAAGCAATTGCAATTATGGGATTGGATGGCCGATTATTACCTCTGCACTACCGGTGAAGTAATGCAAGCCGCTCTGCCATCGGCATTAAAACTGGCCAGTGAAACCCGTATTGTGTTGAATAAAGATTCGGATTTTGATAAATCTGCTTTAAGCGATAAAGAATTTTTAATACTCGATGCCCTCGAAATACAGCCCGAACTCACGGTAGGCGATATTAGTAAAATACTAGGGCAGAAAACGGTTTTCCCTATTCTCAGAGAATTGTTTGATAAAGGTATTATTATCATTTCCGAAGAGATTAATGAGAAATATCAGCCTCGTAAAAAAACCTATATCCGGTTAAATCCCTTTTATAACGAGACCGAAAACCGTAAAGAACTATTTAAAGTATTAGAACGGGCACCCAAGCAATTAGACCTCATCCTCAGCTATATACAGTTACTGAAAAACCAGCCTGAAATTAGCAAAGCCGAATTATTAGAAGCCAGCGGTTCCAGCCCGGCAGCCATTAAAGCGCTTATCGAAAAAGAAGTTTTACAGCCTTACCAAAAAGAGGTGAGCCGATTAAAAGAATATGATGAAGAGCTGCTACTCAACTTTACCCTTAACGATAAGCAGACCGAAGCCCTGCAGAGCTTAAACAAGCAGCTACAGCAGAAAGAAGTCGCCCTTTTGCATGGTGTTACCGCCTCGGGCAAAACAGAGCTTTATATCCGCTTAATTGAGCAATATTTAGAACAAGGCAAACAGGTATTATACCTTTTACCAGAAATAGGCCTCACTACGCAGATTATCCAGCGTTTGCAGAAATATTTTGGCAATCAGATTGGGGTTTACCATTCTAAATTTAACGACCACGAACGTGCCGAAATTTGGCAAAAGGTTTTAAAAGGCGAATTCCGCATAATTTTAGGTGCCCGTTCGGCTGTATTTCTGCCGTTTAACGATCTAGGATTGATTGTGGTGGACGAAGAACATGAAAATTCTTATAAACAATTTGACCCCGCACCGCGTTATCATGCCAGAGACACGGCCATCTATTTGGCCTCATTACACGCATGCAAGGTCGTACTAGGTTCTGCTACTCCCAGTTTGGAGAGTTATTACAACGCCAAAATAGGCAAATATGCGCTTGTGGAGCTTACCGAGCGTTATGGTGGCGTTCAGCTGCCCGAAATTCAGGTGGTTTCTATTGCGGAAGAAACGAAGCGCAAAACCATGCAATCTCATTTTACGAGCGTATTGCTGGAGGAAATGAAGACGGCCTTAGCCCGCAAGGAGCAGATAATTTTGTTCCAGAACCGTAGGGGATATGCCCCGGTTTTATTGTGCAATACCTGCGGTTTTACGCCCAAATGTATCAATTGCGATGTCAGCTTAACCTATCATAAAAGCAGCGGTAAACTGCATTGTCATTATTGTGGCTACCGCCAGGATTTATTGCCATCTTGCCCTGCCTGCGGTTCGGCTAAAATTGAGCAAAAAGGCTTCGGTACCGAGAAGATTGAAGACGAATTGAGCCTCATTTTTCCGGATGCCCGCATTGCCCGTATGGACCTCGATTCTACCCGGAGCAAAAACGGTTTTCAGCAATTGCTAAACGACTTTGAAGATGGCCGTATCGATATTTTAGTAGGTACTCAAATGGTGGCTAAAGGACTCGATTTTGAGAAGGTAAGTACCATCGGAATTATCAATGCCGATTCTATGCTTAACTATCCGGATTTCAGGGCTTTCGAGCGAAGTTTTCAATTAATAGCTCAGGTAGCCGGACGTTCTGGACGTAGGGGAAAACAAGGTAAAGTAATTATACAGTCTTATGATGTTAATCATCGTGTTTTACAGCAAGTTATTACTAATAATTACGATGAATTGTTTGAAACCGAATTGATAGAACGTCGCAATTACCAATACCCGCCTTTGTACCGTTTAATCAGTTTAGATATCAAGCATAAAGACCAGGCTAAACTCAACCAAATTGCCGAATATTTTTCTAAGATGTTACGTCAGCAATTTGGCAGTAGGGTGCTTGGCCCCGAGGTGCCGATGGTGAGCAGAATCAGGAATTATTACATCCAAACCGTGTTGATTAAAGTGGAGAAAGAAGGTGTTTCGGTACAGAAACTAAAGCTGGCTTTATTAGATATTATCCGCCAGTTTGAACGGGAGATTCTGGCCAAAGGAAGTATTATTCAAATTGATGTAGATCCTTACTAAGGAATGATATTTTTGCAGCTGAAAAAGAGGAAGGATTATGGCTTATAAATTGGTAGATAATTATCGTGAACAGGGTGCCCGTAAAAAGCTGGCGGTATTGTTGAGGGAGCGAGGCATTGCTGATGAACGGGTATTGGCTGCCATTGCTAAGGTTCCACGCCATTTTTTCTTCGACGAAACCTTCTGGAATCAGGCTTACAAAGATATTGCTTTCCCTATCGGGGATGGTCAAACCATTTCGCAACCTTATACCGTAGCTTACCAAACCGAGCTGCTGCATGTGCAAAAAGGCAATAAAGTGCTCGAGATTGGAACTGGTTCGGGTTACCAAACCTGCATTTTGCTAGAATTAGGCGCCGAGGTGTTTACTATTGAAAGACAGGAGAATTTATACCATCGAACCAAAGAAGTATTGCCTAAAATGGGTTACAATCCTCATTTCTTTTTAGGAGATGGTTCTAACGGCATAGCAAAGCACGCACCATACGATCAGATTATTGTTACGGCTGGTGCACCCGTGGTACCCGAAGTGCTCTTAAAACAGCTTAAAATAGGTGGAATACTGGTTATCCCGGTAGGAGATACCCATGAACAAAAAATGGTGACCGTTTTACGTGCCAGCGAAACCGAATTTGAGAAAATTGTGTTAGATACCTTCCGTTTTGTGCCGCTGGTGGGCGACCAAGCCTGGTAAGCCCCTAAATCCCCGAAAGGGAATTTTTATCGTTTCATCGCCCGGTCCATTTCAATTTTAGAATCGCGGTCTTTTAAAGTTTCCCGTTTATCGTAAATTTTCTTACCCTGAGCCAGGCCGATGACCAGTTTGGCAAAACCGCGTTCGCCAACAAATATTTTTAGCGGGATAATCGTAAAGCCTTTTTCCTCAATTTTGGTCTTCAGTTTGGCTAATTCTTTTTTATTGAGCAGTAAAACGCGGTCGCGTTTAGATTCGTGGTTGTAAAAAGAACCATGAGAATATTCGGCAATATGCATATTGCGCACATACAGCTGATTGCTCAGAAATGCACAAAACGCATCATTAATATTGGCTTTTCCTTCGCGGATAGATTTAATTTCGGTGCCCAGCAGTTTCATGCCCGCCGTAAATTCTTCGAGTATATGGTACTCAAAATAGGCTTTTTTGTTCCGAATGTTTAAATCGCTTCCCATAGTCTAATATTCCGCTAATATCTGAAAGAAAATCCGGTGAAATAAACTTTATCTGTGTTTTTACTTATCCCGTAATTGAAACCGGCATCCAGTTTTAGATTTGGAGAGATGGAATAAGATACACCGCCGTTTACAGAAAAATTAAACAATTTAACTTGCGTTTGATAGGTATAATAGCTTTCTATAAAGGCATTCCATCGTTGGCCAAAATCCCGGGCAAAGGTAATGGAGTTCAATATCTGTGGTTCATATCCGCTCTCTGTTTTCAGAAAGTCGAGCTGAGCTTGTGCGCCCATTCCCCATACCTCGTTCAATTCGAGGGCAAAAGGAATAATGATACCGCCTTCTATCGAATTGTGTTCTGCAAATTTTCCGTTCGGAAAAGTAATATAAGGCATCACGGCCAAAGCGGTTTTTCCGGCATCATTTCCCCAAATATTCTGCTTAAATCGCAGCGTAAGCTGTCCAAAACCAGCCTTTCGGCTGATGGTATTGTTTAAATCAACATTTTTCTCGGTGACGTAATTTTCGACCACTAATTGTAAATCGGATGAATTACTCAAACCGATTTTGAGATTAGCCAGGTTATAGAAATATTGGGTAGTGTTAACGCCATCGGTTTTGTTTTTTACCGATTTAAAAACATCAGTTTCAACCTGAAAATGTCCGGCATCAACCGAATAAGCACTTTCAGTAATATCCGGACGGTCGGTTTCCATGCCCCGCATCAGGCTTTTGGGCGTGGGATTAAATAAGTGATATGCCTGTTTGCTGGTATCGGCTGTTTGGCTAAATGCTTGGCTATAAATAAGGGAAAGGGCTAGGGTGAGTTTTTTCATGCTTTAGTTGATAATTAAAACCGGAATATTGACCTGATGGCGGACTTTGTTTACAGTGGTGCCAAAAATCAAATCTTTTAAGGTTTTGTGGCCATGGGCACCCATCACCAATAGGTCAATATGGTTATTATTCACGATTTTTGCAATGGCTTTGGCCGGAGAGCCGTAGCCGATTTTGAATTCTGCAGTATAGCCCAGCTCTTTAAAATTAGCCTGGTATTTAATCAAATTTTCGGTATCAATTTCGGTTTCCATGTCCATTACTTCTTCGCCATGATAGCGGGCGCCAGCGGTTTCAACCACGTGTATTAAAGTGTATTTGGCTGTTTTGCCTCCCTGCAGCATCGCATGGCGGATGGT
>CAZFAE010000028.1:11439-25144 GCA_964516035.1 uncultured Sphingobacterium sp. | reverse complement strand
TAATCCGCCAACGTTATCGTCTTTATCCAACGTTTGAAAAATATCCCGCAGTTCGTTCACCATTTCGCCATTAATGGCATTAGAAGTGCCGCGGTTTAGGGTGAGGTACGCAATTTTATCTTGTACGCTCAGTTTAAATGTATTCATAGGTGTGTTTTGCTTAAAAGGAATTCTTCCACATCATACTTTCTACCGGCCGGGTAGTTTTGTTATTGTATTTGGCGTTGCCTTTGCTGTTATACATGGTGGCAATATCGCCTTCTACCACAAAATAAATCAATTGGCCAATGGGCATACCGGCATAAATGCGTACCGGCTGTGCACAGGATATTTCCAAAGTCCAGGTATTGCAAAAACCCACATCTCCTTTGCCGGCGGTAGCGTGAATGTCAATACCCAATCGGCCGGTGCTGGATTTTCCTTCTAAAAAAGGGACGTGGGCATGTGTTTCGGTATATTCTAGCGTTACGCCCAGGTATAAAGTGCCTGGCTGCAATACAAAACCATCTTTCGGAATTTCGAAATGGTCTATTTCATTATGCGATTTGGCATCTAACACCCTATCCCGGTAGGTAGCCAGGTATTTACCCAGATGTACATCGTAAGAGTTGGTGCCTAAACATTCGGGTTTAAAAGGTTCAATAATGATGGTTCCTTTATCAATTTCTTCAAGAATGCGTTTGTCTGAAAGTATCATGTAATCAATATGCTTTGTGCTAAATTTAGAAATTATTTTAAGGATAAAAGCTACCCTTTGCGGGGATTTTTTGTCCCCTCCAATTTTACCCGTATTTTTATCAAACTATGGCTCTTGCTTTTCAAAAAAATATAGATGCAGATACTTCTTTTGCCGTTTGGAAAATAGAAGAAAGTGCAGAAGAATTATACGACCAATTACAATTGGACGAGGAAGAGCAAGCCTATCTGGAAACCCTAAGCCAAGGGAAACGCAATTTGCATTGGCTGGGTACCCGGGTTTTGCTTCGCAAGATGTTAAACACCGAGCAATATATTGATTGCAAGATTGATGCTCATGGCAAACCTTACCTGGTTAATTTTCCGCACCATATTTCCTTAAGCCACTCTTACGATTATGCTGCCGTGATGATTAGCGAAAAGAAGCTGGTGGGTATTGATATCGAAATTATTAAGCCTAAAATAGAACGCCTGGCCGATAAATTTTTAAACCCCGCTGAACTGGCTTTTGTTGATCCGGCGAATGCCGTAAATCATCTTTATGTTTGCTGGTGTGCCAAAGAAGCCATTTATAAATTGCAAGGCCGCAGAACCATTTCTTTTAAAGAACATATTCAATTGCAGCCGTTTGCCTATCGGGATGCGGGACAGCTGCAGGCGGCTTTAATTACGCCGGAGATAAACTGGCCATTTGAGGTGTATTTCGAAAAATTTGATGATTATATGTTGGGCTATGTAAGCAGTGAGGAGAGTTTTTATGCAAAATAAAGCAGTACTTTTTGAAGATTGGGGCGTTTTAGATTATCAGCAGGCATGGGCTCAGCAGGAAGCTGTTTTTGCCGAAACTGTGCGTATTAAAGGAGAAAATCGTGCTAGCGAAAACCCTCTTCCGACACCTAATTACCTCGTTTTTGTAGAACATCCGCATGTGTATACTTTGGGTAAAAGCGGTAAGCCAGAAAATTTATTATTAGATGAACCGGGATTAAAAACTCATGCCGCCACCTATTATAAAATTAACCGTGGCGGCGATATTACTTATCATGGTCCCGGGCAATTAGTGGGTTATCCCATTTTAGATTTAGATAATTTCTTTACCGATATTCATTTATACCTCCGCACCTTGGAAGAGGCAGTTATTTTAACCCTTGCCGATTATGGTGTTTCTGCTGGCCGTTATCCGGGATATACCGGCGTTTGGATTGAGCCTGATTTGCCCTCGGCCCGAAAAATTTGTGCCATGGGCGTTCGCTGCAGTCGCTGGGTAACCATGCACGGTTTTGCCTTTAATGTCAATACAGATTTAGGCTATTTTAAACATATTATTCCTTGCGGGATAGACGATAAGGCAGTAACTTCTTTAGAAGCAGAATTAGGCCGAAAAGTGGAAATGGAAGAAGTTAAGGGTATACTTAAAGTGCATATTGGCCGATTATTTGAGATGCAAATTGTTTAGATTTATATTTTTAGCGTCTCTTCAGGGTCTCTTTGCAAGAAGACCCTGACGATAACCAAAGAAACACACCCCTTACAAAGGAATTAATATAGGTTGCAAACTGCGTCTCCCCTCTCGAGAGGGGAAATGTAGGCCTTATTTTTACAAATGCTTTGATAGTGGTGTGTCAAAATCGAAATGTCTCTTCAGGATCTCTCGAAGAGGACCCTGAAGAGAAGGAATAATTTTTAAAAGATGAAAACACTAATTTTATTCTTACTAAGCATTTCCCTTTTATCCTGCAGCAAAAATAATCTGAGTATTAATATCATGACCTCCAAAAATCCGATTGCTAAACCCACCCAAACTTATTTAGCCTTAGGCGATTCTTATACCATTGGCGAAGCTGTGCCGGCCAATGCTTCTTTCCCTTTTCAGCTGCAGGCTGCCTTAAACTTGGCAGCTAAGCCAACTGCAATTCCGCAAATTATTGCCAAAACAGGCTGGACTACCGGAGAATTAAAAGCAGCCATCCAGGAGAAAAATATCAAACAATCTTTCGATTTAGTAACCTTATTAATTGGCGTAAATAACCAATACCGTGGACTTTCAATAGATGCTTATCGCTTAGAATTTAAAGAATTATTGCAGATGGCTATAGCTTTTGCCGGGGGAGATGTGAAACGGGTTTACGTGCTTTCTATCCCAGATTGGGGCGTAACGCCTTTTGCGCAAGGAAGAGACCGAGCAGAGATTGCAATGCAAATTGATGCTTTTAACGCCGTTAAAAAGGAAGAAACATTAAAAGCGGGGATGGTTTATAACGATATTACGCCAGATTCCCGTTTGGCTGCAACAGATTTAAGTTTACTGGCTACAGATGGTTTGCATCCTTCCGGGAAGATGTATGCCGAATGGGTAAAGCAATTATTGCCCGTGATCAATTAACGCCTTCCGGGTTTACGACTGCCCGATTTTGAATTAGGCTTGGCACCTGATTTTTTATTCCGATTATCCGGATTATTTCTTTGGGGCCTGTTAGATTTATTTTCTGTTTTATTTTTGCCCGGCTTGAATGATTTTTTTGGGGCTGAAGCGCCTGATTTATTTTTAGCCGGTCTTTTTTGCTCCACAGGTTCAGACTTTGGTTTCCGCTCATCATCAGAGCTAGAGTGGGCAATCATCCCGTAAATTTTCTGCATCTCCTGGGCACTCAAATCCCGCCAATCGCCAACAGGCAAACCTTTTAAACTGATGTTCATGATACGCACCCGCTCCAGTTTAATCACTTCGTAGCCAAAATGCTCACACATCCGGCGAATTTGCCGGTTTAAACCCTGTATCAAAGTTATCCGGAAAACATTCGGGCCTTCCTGTACAATTTTGCATTTTTTGGTCATTACGCCCAGCATAGGTACGCCCTGAGACATGCCTTCAATTACGCTGTCGTTTAAAGCTTTATTTACGGTAACTACATATTCTTTTTCGTGCTTATTGCCGGCACGCAGAATTTTATTGACCATATCTCCGTTATTGGTCAAAAAGATTAATCCCTGCGAATCTTTATCCAATCTCCCGATAGGGAAAATACGTTTGCTATGATTAACAAATTCTACAATATTGTTTGAAATGCCTTCTTCGGTAGTAGAAGTAACACCCACCGGCTTATTCAACGCAATAAAAACGATGTCCTCGGCTTCCAGGGGCTCCAGTTGGTTGCCATTAACCTTAACCCGATCTCCTGGACCAACCTGATCGCCGATTTGTGCCTTACGACCATTGATAAAAACGCTGCCTTGGGCAATAAACCGGTCAGCTTCACGCCGGGAGCATAAACCGCTTTCGCTGATAAATTTATTGAGGCGTACGGTGTTTGACATGTTTTGCTGAAAACTCAATTTTAGGTATAATTTTCGGCTTGTGCCAATTAAAAAAACCTATAAGGTCTTAAAGACCTTATAAGTTTAGCGAGTTGAGAGATCTCTCATCCGCTAAAGCGAATTCGAGATGACGGTATTGAAACAGTAGTGGCCCCGATAAATCGGGGCCACTACTAAATGCCCTAAAACAACAAAGCCCTCCCGAATATCGGAAAGACTTTGTTTGAAACCGTTAAGCAAGATTTACATCATGCCGCCCATACCGCCACCCATTGGAGGCATAGCTGCATGGCCTTTATCTTCTTCAGGCTCATCTGCCAACACACACTCGGTGGTTAGCAACATGGCTGCAATAGAAGCTGCATTTTCTAAGGCTACACGACTTACTTTTGTTGGGTCGATAACACCAGCTGCAATTAAGTTTTCATACTTATCTGTGCGGGCATTATAACCAAAGTCGCCTTTACCTTCTTTAACTTTTTGAACTACGATAGAACCTTCGATACCTGCGTTTTCGCAAATCTGACGTAAAGGCTCTTCAACCGCACGTTTTACAATCTGGATACCAGTATTTTCGTCTTCGTTATCGCCTTTTAAGCTAGCTAAAGCCTCGATAGCACGAATGAAAGCTACACCACCACCGGCAACAATACCTTCTTCTACGGCTGCACGGGTTGCATGTAAAGCATCGTCTACACGGTCTTTCTTCTCTTTCATTTCTACTTCAGAAGCTGCACCGATGTATAATACGGCAACACCACCAGAAAGTTTAGCTAAACGTTCTTGCAGTTTTTCTTTATCGTAATCAGAGGTAGTAATTTCAATGGCAGTTTTGATTTCGTTGATACGTTTTTTAATATCTTCCGGTTTACCAAATCCATTGATGATGGTCGTATTATCCTTATCAACAGTAATTTTTTCTGCCTGACCTAGGTGCGCTAATTCGGCACTTTCCAGTTTATAGCCTTTTTCTTCAGAAATAACAGTACCGCCGGTTAAAGCAGCAATATCTTCTAGCATAGCTTTACGACGGTCGCCAAAACCAGGAGCTTTAACCGCTGCTACTTTCAAAGAACCGCGAATTTTGTTTACTACCAAAGTAGCTAAAGCTTCGCCATCTAAATCTTCGGCAATGATGATTAAAGGTTTGCCGGTTTGTACCTGCTTCTCTAAAATCGGAAGCAATTCTTTCATTGAAGAAATCTTTTTATCGTAAATCAGGATATAAGGATTTTCCAATTCTACTTCCATTTTATCGGCATTGGTTACAAAGTATGGAGAAAGGTAACCCCGGTCGAACTGCATACCTTCTACCGTTTTTACTTCGGTTTCAGTTCCTTTAGCTTCTTCAACGGTAATTACACCCTGAGTACCTACTTTTTTCATGGCATCAGCAATCATTTCGCCAATTACATCATCGTTGTTGGCAGAAATAGAAGCTACTTGTTTGATTTTACTGAAATCATCACCAACATCTTGTTTCTGTGATTTCAAGTTTTCAACAATCACTTTAACCGCTTTATCGATACCGCGTTTCAAATCCATTGGATTTGCACCCGAAGCCACATTTTTAATACCCGCCTTAATAATGGCTTGTGCTAAAACGGTAGCTGTGGTAGTTCCATCACCTGCAATATCTGCAGTTTTAGAAGCTACTTCTTTTACCATTTGAGCACCCATATTTTCAATGGGATCTTTCAATTCAATTTCTTTAGCTACCGTTACCCCATCTTTGGTGATGGCCGGTGAGCCGAATTTTTTATCAATAATTACCGTACGACCTTTTGGGCCTAAAGTTACTTTTACGGCATTTGCCAGAATATCTACGCCTCTTTTGAGAGCGTCACGAGCTTCAACATTGTATTTTACTTGTTTTGCCATTTTTTTTAATCTTAGTATTGAGTATTTAGTATATAGTATTTAGACTGCTTGATTGCTAAATACTAATCATTTGATATTAGTTTTCGCTTACCGCGAAGCGCTGTGCGCTAAACGTCTATTATAATGCTCCGAGAATATCAGATTCACGCATTACCAGGTATTCTTTGCCATCGATAGTAACTTCGGTACCTGCGTATTTGCTGTACAAAACCTGGTCGCCCACTTTTACAGTCAAAGGAATGAGGTTTCCGGTTAAATCTGCATATTTACCTGGTCCGGCAGCAATAACAACACCTTGCTGTGGTTTTTCTTGTGCAGTTTCCGGAATATAAATACCTGATGCGGTCATGGTCTCAGCCGGAGCTGCTTCTACAACTACGCGGTCTGAATAAGGCTTGAATGATATAGACATAGTATGTTATTTATTTTGATGATTTAAAATTGAACTACACGCAATACTCAGTAACTGTGCCAAGTGGTATTTGTCTGTATTCCCTTGCCAAAATTTCATCTTTAAACAGAATAGCTGCTCAAGCGGTGCCATGCTGTCAGTTTTACCTGAGTTTGTCATTAATAGCGTAGCGAAGAATTTAGAACAAAGTCACCCTGAGCCTGTCGAAGGGTGTTCTCAGATGCTTCGACAAGCTCAGGGTGACAAATGGTTGCAAACAAAAAAAGCCCCGATGTTTATCGAGGCTTTGAATATTTTTTTAGCGCTGATTATTTACCCCCGTTCTGAGGGGCGGCTGGCAAAGTCATAGGTGCTTGAGCAGGAGCAGTTTTCTCTATTTTATTTTGAAGTTCATCTGCTTTTTCGTTTACAGTACCCCCTTTCGGGATGGTCATGTTTACCAAAATAACCAATACCATTAAGGTTACAGCCAATACCCAGGTTCCTTTTTCTAAGAAATCTCCGGTACGTTGTACGCCCATAATGTTATTTGAACCGGCAAAACCAGAAGATAAACCTCCACCTTTGGGGTTCTGAACCAGGATTAATAATCCTAAAAGAACACAAACTACGATGGCGATAACTACAATTGCGAAATACATATGCTATTAAAATTAATTTTTTCTACTCTCTAAAACAATAATTTGGTTGGCAAAGTACGTGCTTTTTTCGGGAAATTTCAAACTTAATTTCTGGTAAGTCTCAATGGCCTTGTCTAATAGCATTTGCTCGGTATAAATTTGGGCTAAAGTTTCTGATACCAGGTCTTGCACATCTTCAGAACTTTTACGTGCTTTATTCTCGGTGCCCATTTTTTCTGCCGAAGGCGGGGCGATGTGCGGGTCTTCTTTTATAAAACGTTCAATCAGGTCGTCTTCCTTGCGTTTAACGGCTGTTTTAGTGATTTTAAACTGGTTTTGAACCGGTTTGCTGACTAGGTTCTCTAAATCAAAATCAGGTACTAATCCGGCCACGTCTTCAGCAACGTTCTTTTTAATATCCTGAGTGGTATCCAGTTTAAAACTTGCATAAGGCTGATAGGTATCGGCGTATTCTTTACGGGTTTTATTCAGCCACCACAAAAAAGTATAGGGCATTTGGTCGTCATCGTAACGAGAAATTTCCTGCGATGCCGGTTCTTCTTTGTGCTCTGTTACTTTCTCTTCCAATGCAAAGAAATCCGCGGAAGCGATACTTTCTAATATCAATTGCTGAGTATCGTCAATAATAGGCTCTTGCAGATCTGAGTTTTCTCTTATCCTCAATTCAGCTTGAACAGCCTCTTCTAGGTCATCTTTTTGGTGTTCTTCAACACTAATTTTTTTCAGCAAATCAGCTTCTTTAATTATTTGAACGGGCTCAAAAGTTTCGGGTGCTGTAAAAAATTGGGCTAATACGGCGCCTTCTGGTGCATAAATAGCCGCATTTTCAGGGTTTTGCTCTAATTTGGCACCGGCAAATTGCAAGAGCTGGCAATACGGAAATTTTTCGAGCAGGGTAGTGCAGCTAGCCTTATCGGTAGTTTTTAATACTGCCGGATGCTGGATGAATGCGGAGAAAAATGTGCTGTTTATTTCCTGAACCATTTATAAAATACTTACCAATTGGCAAAAGCCGCGTTAAATATATCTTCTGTTAATTGCACATTGATGTCTTTAATCAATTGCTGCTCTTGGGCTTGTATAGATTTTCCTTGTGTAGAAAAATCTTTAAACCGGCTAAAGCTCTTTTCAAAATTCAATTCGGGTTTTAGTACGTTAGTATACTTCACAGATACTGCGATGGTTAATCGTTCTAACCCGGCCCGTTCGTTGCCTTGTATGGCTGCCGGACGAATGCTGTAATCGGTAATACGGCCTTCAAAACTGGCATCCGCATCTGCCCGAACCAGGCTTAACCTCGATTGGTTACGGATTCGCTCTTTGAGATCTTCGGTAAATTGCTGGCTCAAATAAGGCACCACCATGGGCGCATTATTCTCGAAAAACTGTACCGAAACCGTTTTCATTTCTGCCGGAATTGAGGCGCCCGAAAAAGAATACATACCACAGCCATTCAGCATAACTAATGCGAAAAACATGGCCAGACTTATATTTCTTTGAAGATATTTTAAAACGGTATTCATTAATTCAAGTCCAATTCTTTGATTTTCCGGTATAATGTACGTTCCGAAATACCTAATTCCTGTGCTGCTAATTTACGTTTCCCTTTATGCTTTTTCAGTGCTTTTTTAATTAAATCTGATTCTTTATCCATCAGCGAAAGCGATTCCTCCTCTTCTTCTTCGTGCTGCATGATATCAAAATGCCTGTTATCGTGCCCCGGCTGATGAATGGTGAGGGTAGGTTGCGCTGATAATTCGGTATGTGCAGGGGCCGGTTCAATATCGCGGTATAACTGGGTTAATACCTGCGGATTGGCCGTTAAATGTGATGCATTGCCTCCGTTTTGGATAATTTCAACCACTAATTTTTTAAGGTCGAGCATGTCTTTTTTCATGTCGAACAATACTTTGTATAGGATATCGCGTTCAGAAAAATCTTCTTTATGATTTTTATCCAGGCGCATGGGCAGCGAGCTGTTGCTTTCGTGCGGAATGTAGGCCAGCAAACTTTGCCCGGTAAGGTTGCGGTCTTTTTCTAAAACGGCAATTTGCTCGGCAATATTTTTTAACTGACGCACATTTCCGGGCCAGCTATAATTGGTTAATACCTGCTGAGCCTCGGCATCTAATTGTACAGATGGGCTGCGGTATTTATCGGTAAAATCGGCAATAAATTTGCGAAAAATGAGATAAATATCTTCTTTACGCTCTCTTAAAGCAGGTATTTTAAGCGGAACCGTATTTAAACGGTAGTATAAATCTTCGCGGAATTTACCGGCTCTTACGGCATCAAAAACATCCACATTGGTGGCTGCAATAATACGTACGTTGGTTTTCTGTACTTTAGATGAACCCACCCGGAGGTATTCGCCGCTTTCTAATACTCTTAATAAACGGGCCTGGGTGCCAACCGGCAATTCGGCCACTTCATCTAAAAATATAGTTCCGCCATCTACTACTTCAAAATATCCTTTACGGGATTCGTGGGCACCGGTAAATGAACCTTTTTCGTGTCCGAATAATTCAGAATCGATGGTGCCTTCGGGGATGGCGCCGCAGTTTACCGCAATAAAAGCCCCGTGTTTACGCGGGCTTAATTGGTGTATGATGTGCGAAAATACTTCTTTACCACTTCCGCTTTCGCCTGTAATTAATACAGAAATATCGGTGGGAGCTACCTGGCGGGCAATATCTATGGCCCGGTTAAGCAGCGGAGAATTTCCAATAATACCGAAGCGGTTTTTTATATCCTGAACATCCATAGATACTAGTATTGAGATATGAGTATTGAGATTAAATACACCATCATTAAATTATTTTGCCCATTAAAGTTGCGGTAGTGCACCTTTCGGCCAGTACTTTAACATAATCTCCGGGTTTGTAGCGTTCGTCTACCGGAAAAATTACGGTGGCATTTTGGTCGCTGCGGCCGGAGTAATCTTTATCTGATTTCTTAGAAAATTGCTCAATTAATACTTCCTGTATCTGGCCAATTTGTGCCAATAACCTTTGGTGTCCGCTTTTATGCTGCTGTTCGATAATTTCATTCAAACGGCGGCTCTTTACTTCTTCCGGCACATCGTCTGCATAACGCTTCGCTGCTAAAGTGCCGGGACGCTCAGAATACATATACATATAAGCAAAGCTGAAGTTTACTTCGGCCATCAGGCTCAAGGTATCCTGATGTTCTTCTTCGGTTTCGGTACAAAAGCCTGTAATAATATCGGTAGAAATAGAACACTCGGGTAAAATCCGGCGAATAGCCGCTACTCTTTCCAGGTACCATTCCCGGGTATAAGTCCGGTTCATGATTTCCAGTACTCTTGAATTTCCGGATTGAATGGGCAAGTGGATGTATTTACAAATGTTGGCGTATTTTGCCATGGTATGTAAAACTTCGTCGGTAATATCTTTGGGATGCGAAGTTGAAAAACGGACACGCATTTGCGGGTCAACTTCGGCCACCATGGCCAAAAGTTGGGCGAAATTTACTTTTTCTTCTGCGTTTTCGCTGCTCCATTTGTAAGAATCTACGTTTTGGCCCAATAAGGTTATTTCGCGGTAGCCTAATTTAGAAAGCTCTTTTACCTCGTTAACTATAGAGTGCGCATCGCGGCTGCGTTCGCGGCCACGGGTAAAGGGTACCACGCAGAATGAACACATATTATCGCAGCCCCGCATGATGGAAACAAATGCGGTAATGCCATTGCTATTTAGGCGCAGCGGACTGATATCGGCATAGGTTTCCTCCCGGGATAAAATGACGTTTACGGCCCGGTCGCCATCATCTACCTGATTGATTAAGGCAGGTAAATCGCGATAGGCATCTGGGCCAACCACTAAATCTACCAGTTTTTCTTCTTCCAGAAATTTGGCTTTTAAACGTTCGGCCATGCAGCCCAGCACACCAATCATGGCGTGGGGTTTATGCTTTTTTATGGAACCGAATTCACGCAGGCGGTTGCGCACCCGCTGTTCGGCATTATCGCGAATGGAGCAGGTATTGATGAAAATAACATCGGCTTCTTTGTAAGTAGAAACGGTTTCAAAACCCATATCTACCATTACAGAAGCCACAATTTCACTATCCGAAAAGTTCATGGCGCAGCCATAACTTTCTATATATACTTTACGTCCGTCGGGATTGCTTTTTTTACTTTCGAGCACCAAAGCCTCTCCCTGACGTGATTCGTCGTGTTCTTTTATTGTAATTTCCGGGTTCAACATTTCCTCCTGATTATCTTGCAAAAATACAGATTATTTTAAAAATAATGACAGAATGTCAGCATTGTTAAAGGGAAAATAAATATGCTTTGAATTGAAACGGTTGAAACCGTTTTTCTGGATAATATTCTCCATAGCCCACGGTTTAAACCGTGGGCTATAATTTTTTCAAAAAAAAACCGGCTTTGAAGGCCGGTTTGTGTACAAAAATTAATTGATTTTTAAATCAAATGGTTCCAGCCAAAAGTATCGGGACTTAAACCGTAACGTATTTCATTTAATGCTTTTACCGCTTTATTAGAAAACACCCTTTCTGCAGGATTTGGTAAAGTATACGTTTCGCCTTCGAAGGTTATTTCGGCAATAGGAGCGATGGTAGCTGCAGTTCCTGCACCAAAAGCTTCTTGTAAAGTGCCGTTTTTAGCTGCTGCCACTACCTCTGCTACAGTTACCCGGCGTTCTTCTACCGGCATGCCCCAGGCACGGGCTAAATCTAAAATGGTATGACGAGTAACGCCGTCTAAAATGGTATCGCGGGTAGATGGAGTAATAAGTGTATCGTTAATTACAAACATTACGTTTGTGGTGCCCGATTCTTCAATGTAAGCATGTTCTTTGGCGTCGGTCCAGATTAATTGATCGAAACCTTCGTTCTGAGCTGCTTTAGTTGGCAACAATGAGCTGGCATAATTGCCTGCAGTTTTTGCGTAACCTACACCGCCTTCTACCGCACGGGCATAATGGGTTTCAATTTTAACACGTAAGGGTTTTGCATAATACACGCCAACCGGGCCGGTTAAAATAACCAATTTGTAGTTGGCCGATGCATGAACGCCTAAAATTGGATCGGTGGCAAACATTACCGGGCGGATATATAGAGAATAACCTTCCTGGCTTGGAACCCAATTACGGTCTAATTCTACCAATTGCTGCATGGCTTGCATAAAAATATCTTCCGGAACGATAGGCATAGCCATACGCTGGGCAGAAATATTAAATCTTTCGAGATTTTTGTAGGGCCTAAAAATGGCTACTTTACCATCTGCTTGTTTAAAGGCTTTAATACCTTCAAAAATAGCCTGACCATAATGTAAGGATGCTGCTGCAGGGCTGATTTCAATATTGCCATAAGGCACAATTTGGAAGTTTTTCCATTCGCCGTCTTCAAAATCGGCAGTAAACATATGGTCGGAAAAAACACGGCCAAAAGGCAGGTTTTCAAAATCAGTACTAGCTAAGCGAGAATGGGCAGTCGGGCTTACCTTAATGTCTAATAAGTCTATCACGTAATTATAGATTAGTTGGTGACAAAATTAGATAATTTAAGCCGTTTTGGCGAATGATTTTTTGCTTATTAGGGTGTACCAAGTACACTCAAAACCCAATTTTTGCCCCAATTTTCTAACTCTTCGGGTTTCCACAATTCTGGATAGAAAATGCGTTTTTGAAAACGTGGGGGCAGGTATTTCTGCCAGTTGGTGCCGCCGGTGGCTTTAATTTCTTCGGGTTCGCGGTTTAAATAACGTACCGCAGATTTATAGTGTGATAATGGCCAGTTTACATTAACATTTACGTCTAACTGACGTAAATCATTCTCTAAAGTTGAGGTATCTGCTCCGTTTGCTTTGAGCTGGCTCAGCAGAGCACGGAAGTTTTTGTTCTGACAGAATCTGGCCAATTCCAGGAATTGTTTGGCGTATTTTTTCTCAAACTGTTTTAAGGTGAGTGTTTTTTGTCCAGTAGATAATTCTGTGGCGCCAGATTTCCAATAAATATGCTCGAATTGTGTTTCTAAATCGGCCTTGGCCAAGGCTTCCCGTTGGTCTTTTTCTACCAAACGGATGAAATCGGTGCTGTAAATTTCTATCATACGGTACTGACCGGATTGAAAACCACTGGCCGGCAATAAGGACATGCGGAATTTAAGAAATTGCTCTTTTTCCATGCCTTGTACCATAATTTCGAAAGATTGGGTTAAGGCTTCGAAATAAGAATTGATGCGTTTAACACGGCTGCTGAAAAATGTCACATCTAGTTCGGGATGTTCGGTAATTTGTTTGCATTCGTGCAGTGCCAGTTTAAAATAAAGCTCGGTAATTTGATGATACATGATAAAAATCTCTTCATCCGGAAATGATGTTTTCGGACTTTGCAGACTTAGCAGGGTATCGAGGTGAATATAATCCCAATAGGTTAAAAAATCTGCGTAAAGCAAACCATCCAGGTATGAAGCCATATCCTGGCCCATGGCGGCATACTTTTCTTGTAATTGTTCTAATCGCTGTTTGATTTCGGGACTAATTTCCATGTTTCAAATTTATGATTTTAAATGAAACGGCTAAGCAGGGCACCCAGGTATAAACCGGCTACACTTAGCGCAAAATTTGCAGCGATATTGCTCAAAGCCAGGCCACTGTGTCCGTTTTTAAACAGTTCTACCGTTTCGGCCGTAAAGCTGGAGTAAGTGCTAAAGCCACCGCAAAAACCGGTTATGAGCAGTAATTTGAGAGAATAACTCAGGTTCATTTTTTCCA
>CAZFAE010000028.1:0-11339 GCA_964516035.1 uncultured Sphingobacterium sp. | reverse complement strand
TTTAGTGGTGGCACGAATGCATTCGTGCCACCACTATTTTAATACAATATCCTGAACTTGATGGTATGTTCAATCTGTTTCAGTTCTTTGAGTACTTGGCGGTCGTATTCGGCACTTACATCGGTAATTACGTAGCCCATTTGTGTGTTAGTCATTAAAAATTGGCCCAAAATATTGATTTGATGCCGGGCAAAAACCAGGTTAATTTGGGCCATAATGCCCGGAACATTATGGTGAATATGAATTAAACGGTGTGCATTGGCCATTTTGGGCAATTGCAGGTTCGGGAAATTGCTGCTTAAATAAGTATCTCCTTTATTGATAAAATCGGCCATCCTTTTCGGGATGAAAGTCGAATTTCTCGGATTTTCTTTCGCATCGTCAAATAAAACAATGCCCATTTGCGTACAAATGGCTGCCGAAACCTGGGTTTTGCTATTGCCCAAATAGCCCAGCGTTTTCAGCTTTACGGCTCTGCGAAGTTGCTCATCCGGAATACATTCGCCTTTGGCCAGCAGCAGCATGCCCACATCTGCCACATATTTTTCTTCAAAACTGCTTTTATGCCTGATAGAGAAACCGTCTTTTTTGAGCAATTGCAAACTTTCTTCCGGTACATCGCCTATGGCTAAACACAAAATCCGGTTTTTAGGATAGGAGATGGCCTGAGGTAATTTATTGACGTATAAAAACTCGTCGAAACTTGGGGTAACGTGGTCTGCTTTGGCCGAAACTGCCTTGCGTTCAATGTTTTCGGTAAAGGCGTAGAATTTTTTAATCAGTCCCGATTCTTTCAATTGAAAGTCGGAATGACCATCGCCAATGCCAAATAATTCGCCTTTTAAATCCATGGCCTTCAGCAATTTTACCTTGCCGCCTTCGGTAGCCAAGGGGTTTTCTTCATCAAAGCCAATAATTTTTCCATCGGCATCAAAACGGAAGGTATTGGCGTAAATATTTTCTTTTTGAATGTGGTATGGCAATACCACCGGAGTGATAAATTCTTTAAATCCGCCCGAAACAATGAGTACCTCGGCGCTGTGTTTTTTAAAAAATGGCTTATTGCGGGAGAAAGAGGCAGAGACTTTCTTTTTTAAACGGCTAATCAGTAGATCTAAATGTTCTCGGTTGGCGTCGAGTAATTTTACCCGCCCCTCCAGGCTTTCGCCGAAAGATAAACGGCCTTCCATAGCTAAATTGGTCAGTTCGTCAATTTCGCGATAGCGGTTTTCCCTGTCGGGATGATTTTTTAGGGAGATACGGGCCAGCTCATCTAAGGCCTCTACCTGGGTAAAAGTGCTGTCGAAATCGATGATATAAAAGCGGGATTTCATTTCAGGCTGTCGCAGATTTCGGCAATACTTTGCCGTATGGGTTTAAATTGAATAGCAATTGCTTTTTGAATTTTCTCGTTCGAGTAATTAGCAGTTTTACTGGCGCTTCGGGCAGTTTCCCGGTTTAAGCCGAAGGTTTTTCCAGTCAGCTTACCAGCCATTTCTGACAGTATAGCTGCCATTTGCAATTGCCAGGTGCTTAATGCTTTATTGGGGCTTTTTAGTCCAAAACCTTGGGCAATTTCTTGGAATAAGTCTTTGTACAACCAGTTTTCTGCATTGAGTATGAAACGTTCGCCATTAATGTGGCTTTCCATGAGTTGAATCATCGCGGTAGCCACATCGGTTACATTTACCAAACCGCATGAACCTGCCGGATAATAGTTTAAGCCTTTTTTTACCGTGCTGAATAAGGCACCGCTGCCATTCCAACCGGTTTCTTTGCCAATAATGATAGATGGATTCACAATTACGGCATCCAAACCTTCGGCAATTCCCCGCCAAACTTCCATTTCGCTCAAATGCTTGGATAAAGCATATCCGCCGGTTTGTGTATTTAATTCCAAAAAATCTGCTTCTGTACTCATGGTATTGGGTTTGGCGGGGCCCACCGCCGCCACCGAACTCACATGAACCAAGCGAATATCTTTTTTATTGAGGCAAAGGTTCACCAAATTGGCGGTTCCTTCAACGTTGGTTTGCAGC
The DNA here is from genome assembly GCA_964516035.1 of uncultured Sphingobacterium sp. Lineage (GTDB taxonomy): Bacteria > Bacteroidota > Bacteroidia > Sphingobacteriales > Sphingobacteriaceae > JAIPAN01. The sequence continues at coordinate 9,300 of CAZFAE010000028.1, read as the reverse complement.
ATTTTTTCTTTGTCAGACGAATTAAACGAGACAAAGGCGGCGGTATGGTAAATCTTCGTAATGCCTTCTAAGGCAGTATCGAGGGTAAAATAATCGTTAAGGTCGGCCTCAACCCATTTTAAATTGGGCTGATTTTGTAAGAAAGTTGGAATTTGAGAATTTGCTCTTTTCAGGGCACAGACCCGATGGCCTTGCTGCAACAATTGTTGCGTTAAAACCGAGCCTAAGAAACCACTGGCACCTGTTATTAAAATCATGGAGCAAATATTCTGTTAATGCTTTCAAAAGTAATCGAATAATTGGATATTTGAAGACTTACATCTCATCAAAACATGTCATTAGCCGATTTTTTCAGTCCCCTCGATTTAGCTAAATTATCTCCATCTAATGGATTTTATACCAGCCAGTTCGGAAGTCTTTTAGAAATTAATAGCGGTACTTTCCCCGATTTGGATAGTGAGTTGTATGATGTAGCCATTTTTGGGGTACTCGACGACCGCCAGGCCATTAATAACCAGGGCTGTGCCTTAGGTCCAGATTATATCCGCGAACGCTTTTACCAACTGAACGAAGGCAATTACACGACCCGGATGGTAGATTTAGGAAACATTAAGCCCGGAAAACATGTTTCAGATACCTACGTGGCGGTAAAAATGGTGGTAACTGAATTGATTAAGAAAAATATTATTCCGATAATTTTAGGCGGTGGGCAGGATATTACCTATGCCCAATACATGGCTTACGAAGAGCTGGAGCAAAAGGTGGATTTACTGGTTATTGATTCTCATTTTGATTTAGACGAGAGCCCGGAAGATACCATCGAAACTAACTCTGCAGCCTATCTGCATAAAATTTTAGTGCATCAGCCAAACTATTTATTCAACTTCTCTAACCTGGGTTATCAAACCTATTTTGTGAACCAGGATAGCATTAATGCTTTAGAAAAATTGTATTTCGATGCTCATCGTTTGGGCGAATTTTCGGGCAATATTCAAGCCTCAGAACCTTTAATTCGTAATGCCAGCTTGATTAGTTTTGATATTTCGGCCATTCGCTCGTCTGATGCGGGCGCCAATGCCAATGCCAGCCCCAATGGTTTTTATGGCGAAGAAGCTTGCCAAATTTGCCGTTATGCAGGCATGAATGATAAACTGACCTCTATTGGTTTTTATGAATTTAACCCTGCTTTTGACCAAAACGGACAGACTGCTTTGCTGCTGGCCCAAATGTTATGGTATTTTGTAGATGGTGTTTATAACCGCAAAAAAGATATTCCTTTACAGCCCAAATCACAATATTTAATCTATAAAACCAGTTTAAAGGCAGATGCCCACGAACTGATTTTTGTGAAAAGCAAAAAAACAGACCGCTGGTGGATGCAGGTTCCTTATCCTAGCGGGAATTCTAAAAACGAACGCTATCATTTGGTGCCCTGCACTTACGACGATTACCAGCTGGCGGTGAACGGAGATATGCCCGATTTATGGTGGCGTACCCAACAAAAATTGATCTGATGAAAAAATTCCAAATCCTCGCCATTTTCTTTCTCCTATCGGGATGCCCCCTGCTTTTTGCCCAAAGCAAAAATTATCGGATTGAGGGAGAAATTACCGGTGTTGCTAAAATTACCAAGGTTTATTTTACCGAAGCTACTTTTCTGAACGCCAATCCCGGACCGGCAAAGGAAATTCCAGTTAAAGACGGTAAATATGTAATTACCGGCAATTTGGTTGAACCTATACCGGTTTGGATTGCCTTAAATCCTAAATTGGAAGGAAATGTGATTCAGTTTATTGCCGATGAAGGCAAAAATGTAGTTAAAAGCACCGCCGATTTAAAGGCTGTACAAATTTCGGGGTCTCAAATTTTTCAGGATTTGGAAAACTATCGGGTAGAGCAAAAGAAACTAGAACAGGAAAAAGGGGATACTATTCCTGGAAAATTTCAGCAAAATTATATTCGAAACCAAACAGATAAATTTATGTCTGTACTGGCCCTTTCCGAATGGATTGGATTGACTCAGGATTTGATCATGGCCGATTCGCTCTGGAATATGCTGCATGCAGATGTTAAAGCCTCGCCCATGGCAAAGGCGATAAAATCTTTTATCGATTTGCAGAAAAAAACATCTATCGGCGCCATCGCTCCAGATTTTACTTCTACCACTCCAGATGGCCAGCCTTTAACTTTATCCTCCCTAAGAGGAAAATATGTTTTGATTGATTTTTGGGCGGCTTGGTGCGGCCCCTGCCGACAGGAAAACCCTAATATCGTTGCGGCTTATAATCAGTTTAAAGATAAAGGACTCACCATTTTGGGCGTTTCTTTAGATAGAAATCGCGAAAACTGGTTAAAAGCCATTGAAACCGATGGCTTAAACTGGCCGCAGGTTTCTGATTTAAAATATTGGTCGAGCGAGGCGGGGCAATTGTACGGTATCAACAGCATTCCGGCCAGTTTCTTGTTAGACCCCAACGGAAAAATTATTGCCCGTGATTTGCGTGGCGAAGATTTAGTGAATAAATTGAAAGAAATACTGCGTTAATCCAATTTCAATAAATCGGCCCCAATATCAGAACGGAAATAGCGCCCGTCGTAATAAATGCGTCCGGCATCGGCAATGGCACATTGAACCGCATCAAACAAATTATCCTGTAAAGAAGTAAGAGCCAAAACCCGTCCGCCATTGGTTTTAATTACGCCATTATCCGCTTCCGTTCCGGCATGAAATACCAAACTGTCGCGAACATTATCCATTCCGCTCATTACTTTCCCTTTTTCATATTCGCCAGGATAACCGCCTGCAACCAGCATTACGGTAACTGCGGTTTTTGGAGATATTTTCAGTTCTTTTTGGTCAAGGTTCTCCTGGGCTACACCCAGAAATAATTCCACCAAATCGCTTTCAATTCTTGGAATCACACTTTCCGTTTCCGGGTCGCCCATGCGCACATTGTATTCAATTACCTGCGGTTCGCCATTGGTATTCATCAAACCAATAAAAATGAATCCTTTGTATGGGATGCCATCTTTCTTCAACCCTTCGATGGTTGGGATAACCACTTTTTCTTCTACTTTTTTCAGAAAATCGCCACCGGCAAAACTCACCGGCGAAACAGCGCCCATGCCTCCGGTATTTAAACCCGTATCGCCTTCGCCAATGCGTTTATAATCTTTGGCTTCGGGTAAAATTTTATAGCTATGTCCATCAGTTAATACAAAAACCGATAATTCAATACCGCTTAAAAACTCTTCAATCACTACTTTTTGGCTGGCTTCGCCAAATTTGGCATCCTGCAGCATGGCCGTTAATTCGGTTTTAGCATCTTGCAAATTTTCGCAAATCAAAACCCCTTTTCCGGCAGCCAAACCATCGGCTTTTAAAACAATGGGTAGTTTTTGTGTATCCAAATAAGCCAATCCTTCGCTTAATGTTTCTTTGGTAAAAGATTGGTAAGCAGCGGTTGGAATGCCGTGGCGCTGCATAAAAGCCTTAGAAAAATCTTTACTTCCTTCTAATTGTGCACCTTCTTTTTGAGGGCCAATTACCGGAATGTGTTTTAAATTTTCTTCAGCTAAAAAATAATCGTGAATACCTTTTACCAGTGGTTCTTCGGGGCCAACAATAATCAGCTCTATCTGGTTTTTTAAAGCAAATGCAGCAATGGCCTCAAAATCTGTTGGCTTAAGGTGTACATTTTTACCATAATTGGCAGTTCCGCCATTACCCGGTGCAATAAACAATTGGCTGCAATGCTTGCTTTGAATTATTTTCCAGGCAAAAGCATTTTCCCGTCCGCCAGATCCTAATAACAGAATATTCATCCCGTAAAGGTATTAGAAAACCTGCAGTTTTATATGAAGCAAAATCACTAATTTTACCCTTTACACTGTCAGCTTGGCTTAAATTTGCCATTGGCAATATTGTTGTAAAGCTTGGGCTGATTGATTATAAAAATATGTTAGGACTATTAAGTAAAGTATTCGGAAGTAAATCTGATAGAGATATTAAACAAATTCAACCTCTGGTTGATCAAATAAAGGCTATTTATCCATCATTGGCTGCGTTAAGCAACGATGAATTACGTGCCAAAACTGCTGATTTTAAGAGCCGCATTCAGGCTTTTTTAAGCAGTATTGATAAAGAAATTGAAGCCGTAAAATCAAAATCTGATGAAACGGAATTAAGCATTGCAGAAAAGACTGCCATTTATGCTGAAGTAGATAAACTACAGAAAGAACGCGACCAGCAATTGGAAAAAGTATTGCTGGAGATTTTGCCCGAAGCCTTTGCCGTAGTTAAAGAAACGGCCCGCCGTTTTACCGAAAACCCGGCTTTGGAAGTTACAGCAAGTGCCTTTGACCGCGAATTGGCTACCCGTAAGCCCAATGTTCAAATTAAAGGCGACAAAGCCCTGCACCAGAATACATGGTTGGCTGCCGGCGTAGAAGTAACCTGGAATATGGTGCATTACGATGTGCAGCTTATTGGCGGTATTGTATTGCATATGGGTAAAATTTCTGAAATGGCTACTGGTGAAGGTAAAACCTTGGTGGGAACTTTGCCTGCTTATTTAAATGCTTTGGCCGGACAAGGTGTGCACATTGTAACCGTGAACGATTACCTGGCCCGCCGAGATTCTGAATGGAACGGCCCTTTATTCGAGTTCCACGGGTTGAGTGTAGATTGCATAGACCGCCATCAGCCCAATTCTGAAGAACGCCGCAAAGCGTATTTAGCAGATATTACTTTTGGTACCAATAACGAATTTGGATTCGATTACCTCCGCGACAACATGTCTATGAGTCCCGAAGGTTTGGTGCAACGCAAATTACATTTTGCCATGGTAGATGAGGTCGATTCTGTTTTAATTGATGATGCCCGTACGCCTTTAATCATTTCCGGTCCCATCCCGAGAGGAGATGAGCACGAATTTTATGATTTAAAACCACGTATTGAACGTTTGGTTACCGCTCAAAAGAATTTTACCATTGCGGCACTGAACGAAGCTAAAAAAGCCATCGCCGAAGGCAAAACCGGACCAGAAGAAGGCGGTTTAGCTTTATTACGTGCCCATCGCGGTTTACCGAAAAATAAAGCCCTCATTAAATTCCTGAGTGAGCCCGGCATGAAACAGGTGCTCAACAAAACAGAAAACCATTACATGCAAGACCAGAGCAAAGAAATGCCAAAGGCCGATGCAGAATTGTTTTTTGTAATTGATGAGAAAAACAACCAAGTAGAACTCACCGAAAAAGGAATTGAATTGATTACCAGTTCTGGCGAAGATGCCACTTTCTTTGTGATGCCTGATGTAGGCACTGAAATTGCCGAATTGGAAAAATCCAGTGTATCTACCGACGAGAAAATTGCTAAAAAAGATGCGCTAATGCGTGATTTTTCTATCAAATCGGAGCGCATACACTCGGTAAATCAATTGTTAAAAGCCTATACCTTATTCGAAAAAGATGTGGAATACATCATCGACGAAGGAAAAATTAAAATTGTAGATGAGCAAACTGGCCGTATTATGGATGGCCGCCGCTATTCTGATGGTTTGCACCAGGCCATTGAAGCCAAAGAAAATGTGAAGGTAGAAGATGCCACGCAAACTTATGCCACCATTACTTTGCAAAATTATTTTAGGATGTACCATAAATTATGTGGTATGACCGGTACTGCCACCACCGAAGCCGGTGAATTATGGCAGATTTATAAATTGGATGTGGTAGAAATTCCAACCAACGTGAATAATCAGCGTAAGGATATGGAAGATTTGGTTTACCGCACCACCCGCGAAAAATACAATGCCGTTGCCGACGAAATTGTGAAACTAACCGAAGCCGGACGCCCGGTATTGGTGGGTACCACTTCCGTGGAGATTTCGGAATTACTGAGCCGTATGCTCAAACTTCGCGGCATCCGCCACAACGTACTGAACGCCAAATTGCACCAGAAAGAAGCCGATATTGTGGCCGAAGCCGGTACAGCAGGCACCGTAACCATTGCCACCAACATGGCCGGCCGTGGTACCGATATTAAATTGGGAACAGGCGTAAAAGAAGCTGGCGGTTTGGCCATTGTAGGTACCGAACGTCATGAATCCCGTCGTGTAGATCGTCAGTTACGTGGTCGTGCCGGTCGTCAGGGCGACCCGGGTTCTTCCCAGTTCTTTGTATCACTGGAAGATAACCTGATGCGTTTATTCGGTTCAGAGCGTATTTCTAATATCATGGTCCGCATGGGTATCGAAGAAGGCGAAGTGATTCAGCATTCTATGATTACCAAATCTATTGAGCGTGCTCAAAAGAAAGTAGAAGAAAACAACTTTGGCATCCGTAAGCGCTTATTGGAATACGATGACGTGATGAACGCCCAGCGCTCTGTTATTTATGCCAAGCGTAAAAATGCCCTGTTTGGCGAACGTTTGGACGTTGATTTGAGCAATACGATGTTTGATGTGGTAGAAGATGTGGTTGCCGAATACAAAGACAGCGATAATTTTGAAGGCTTCCAGCTGGAAATGATCCGTATTTTTTCGGTAGACCCAGAAATCAGCGAACAACAGTTTTCTTCCAGTTCAGCTAACGCGATAACCGACCAGGTTTTTGAGCAGGTTAATGCGTTTTACCAGCGTAAAACTCAAGCCATTGCCCAGCAAACTTATCCGGTTTTAAAAGATTTATTTAAAGAACGTGGTACACAAATAGAAAGCGTGGTGGTGCCATTTACCGATGGTGTACGAGGCTTGCAGGTAACTACTAATCTAAAAAAAGCGATAGAAACCGAAGGCTTGGAAGTGTTTAAAGCTTTTGAAAAAACCGTGGTACTTTACCTGATTGACGAAGCCTGGAAAGAGCATTTACATGAGATGGATGAGCTGAAGCAATCGGTTCAAAATGCCGTTTACGAACAAAAAGACCCATTGATTATTTACAAAATGGAAGCCTTTAACCTGTTTAAGGGCATGCTGGCCAACGTAAATAAAGAACTGGTTAGCTTCCTGTTTAAAGGTGGAATACCGAATCAGGGTCCAGCAGATGTGAAAGAAGCCCGTCCGCAGCCTAAACAAGATTTAAGCAAACTCAAAATATCTAAGCCTGAACTGGCTCAGCAAGCCAATGGTATGCCGCTAGACGATACCCGGGAAATGCAAAAAACACAGCCTATTCGTGTAGAAAATAAAATAGGAAGAAACGACCCTTGCCCATGCGGCAGCGGTAAAAAATACAAAGCCTGCCATGGCGTAGGTTTAGTTTAATTTTTTTTAGAAGATGCTGAAAGCCCGAATTCAACAATTAGCTGCCGAGGTTTTGGATACCACCATCCAAACCCGCCGTCATTTACATGCCCACCCGGAATTATCTTTCCATGAGCATGAAACCGTTGCTTTTGTGGCCGCCAAGCTCGATGAATTGGGAATCGCCTATCAACCCATGGCCAATACCGGTTTGGTTGCCTTAATTAAAGGCGATAAACCATCAGACCAGGTAGTGGCTCTGCGTGCCGATATGGACGCTTTGCCTATCCAGGAAATTAATGAAGTGCCTTATAAATCTACCAAGCCCGGCATTATGCATGCCTGCGGACACGATGCACACACGGCTTCTTTATTGGGAACGGCTAAAATTTTAAATGAGCTAAAATCTGATTTTGGCGGAACCATCAAATTGATATTTCAGCCTGCCGAAGAACTATTGCCAGGCGGAGCCAGCCAAATGATTAAGGAAGGTGTTCTGGAAAATCCGAAACCGCATGCGGTTATCGGCCAGCACGTAATGCCTTTAATTGAAACCGGAAAAGTGGGTTTCCGCTCCGGAAAATACATGGCCTCTACCGACGAATTATACGTAACCATAAAAGGTAAAGGCGGACACGGGGCACAGCCGCAGCAAAATATCGATCCGGTACTAATTAGCGCACATATTTTGGTTGCTTTGCAGCAAATTGTAAGCCGTGTAGCCGACCCTAAATTACCTTCTGTGCTCTCTTTTGGGAAGGTAATTGCCAATGGTGCCACCAACGTAATTCCCAATGAAGTAAAAATGGAGGGCACTTTCCGTACCATGGATGAAGATTGGCGTGCAAAAGCCCATGTTCATATGAAAAAAATGGCCGAAGGTATTGCCGAAAGTATGGGCGGTTCCTGCGATTTTGACATCCGTAAAGGCTATCCTTTTTTAGTGAACGAAGAAAAACTCACTGCTCAAGCCATTCAATTTGCTCAGGAATATTTAGGCAAAGAGAATGTTTTAGATCTAGATATTTGGATGGCAGCAGAAGATTTTGCCTACTATTCGCAAGCGGCTGATGCCTGTTTTTATCGTTTAGGCACCCGTAATGAAGCAAGAGGAATTACCTCTTCGGTACATACGCCTACTTTTGATATCGATGAAAATGCCTTTGCTATCAGTACCGGCTTAATGGCATATATCGCGGTAAAAAGGTTGGGGAATTAATACACCTTCCTATCTTTTGAAATACTTTTTTATGAAAAAATTATCAGGACTTTTTGGGCTCTTGTTCTTTGCTTGCACCGCTTTTAGCCAGCAAATTCCTCGTTTTAATCCTGATACTTTATTAACCGTTACTATCGATTCGGCGGTAACCATTAAATCTACCCGCTTAACCGCTCAATCATTTATTGATGAAATTCTAAATGATACCAGCTTTTATGAGGCGTTTCATAATATGAAAAAATACACCTTTTTTGCCGAAAACCGGGTGTACACTTATAATAAGAAGAACAAAGTAGATGGTAAAATCTATCGCAGAATACGCCACAATAATGATGGCCCGTATAAAATGGAATTTTTGGCCAAACAGGATAGCGGAAAAGTGTACAAGCGCAATGGTAAGTATTCGCTTTACACCGTAGAAATGTTCGATTACATTTTTATGAATGCTTATAATTCAGATTTTACTCCCACAGAACCCCTTTCCGGGAAAAAAGGAGAAAGCAACGAATCTTATAAAAATAAGCTTAAAACCTTAATCTTTAGTCCTGGGAAACCGGTAAAAGGCATTCCGTTTATTAGTGGCAAAACCGAATTGTTTACCCCAAATATGCGCCAGTATTACGATTATACTTTTTACAGCGGCACCTATCTGGATTCTATTCCAGTTTACCGCTTTAACGTTAAAATGAAACCAGATTTGACCAATTGGACCAAAGATGGTTTAATGATTAAAGAATTGACCACCATTTTTGATAAACGCAACTTCCAGATTTTGGGCCGTTATGTAGATATGAAATACGATAATCTTTTGTTCAGTTTTGATGTACAAATGAATATCGA
>CAZFAE010000027.1:0-26220 GCA_964516035.1 uncultured Sphingobacterium sp. | reverse complement strand
TAATGTAGGTGTTTAATCATCCATTATAAATGATCTATGTCATTTTTTGTGATCCTGAGATTAGGGCCTTAAATTATACCCGAGAAAAAACACTTACACATTTTAGACACAGACTCGAAAAAATAAATGAATAGATTTTAGTGTATCAGTTAGCAAAAAACTTAAAATGGACTTTATGTATAAAAAATGTAATTGCTTTACTATCAGAGTGTCACCGGTTCGAACCCAGTATCTCCCACTATTAAAGCCCTTCAGATTAATTTCTGAGGGGCTTTTGTTTTAGGGTTTTCTGAGTTACCTCTATATTCTCTGTTTTATAGTGCAGAAGTTCCTTCACCACCTTTTATTAATCGCTCTGATTATCAAAACAATACCTTCTTAATTTTAAATATTCGAATATAAATTTTCGTACCTTACTAAATAATACATGGTTTCTATCTGTTCGTTTTATCGTCACTATGCTATTATACTTAATTCAATGAGGCCGCTTGGATGCGCTCAACACCAATAATTAGAGTTTAAACCCATATGAGTTTTAAAGAAGAAATAGCTAAAATTTTTGTTAGTGCCGACCAAATTCCGAAGCAATTTAGTTTGGATAGCGAGCTCCATCAGCAGGAATACCTGTGTAACGGAGAAATGAAACCCTGGAAAGGTGATGCGCACACCGTATTATCGCCCATTTGCATTAAAACTGCCAATGGTTACGAGCGTAAAGTGATAGGCACTTACCCGCTTTGCACCCAAAAAGAGGCTAATGAAGCCTTAGATGCCGCAGTAGCCGCTTACAATAATGGCCGGGGCGAATGGCCAACCATGAGTGTTGCTCAAAGAATTAAATGTGTAGAAGAGTTTACCCATCAGATTATTGCCAAAAAAGACGAAGTGGTAAAATTGCTAATGTGGGAAATTGGTAAATCTCACGGCGACTCTATCAAGGAGTTTGACCGTACCATCGAATATATTTATGCCACCATCGATGAATTAAAAGACATCGACCGTAAATCGTCTAAATTTGAAATTGAGCAGGGCATTATTGCCCAGGTGCGGCGTTCTCCGCTGGGTGTGGTGTTGTGTATGGGCCCATTCAATTATCCGCTTAACGAAACCTTTACTACGCTTATTCCGGCTTTAATTATGGGCAATACCATTTTATTTAAACCACCTAAACACGGTACTTTATTGCATTACCCGCTTTTAGAAGCTTTTAGAAACTGTTTTCCGAAAGGCGTGGTCAATACCATTTATGGCCGGGGCAATACCATTATACCGTCGTTGATGGAATCGGGAAAAATTAATGTGTTAACGCTTATTGGTTCAAGTAAAGTGGCCAATCAGCTTAAAAAACTGCACCCAAAAGTTAACCGTTTAAGGGCTGTTTTAGGTTTGGATGCCAAAAATGCGGCCATTATTACGGCTAAAGCTGATTTGAAACTGGCTGTGCAAGAAACACTTTTAGGCTCGCTTTCCTTTAATGGACAACGTTGTACGGCTTTAAAAATAGTTTTTGTACACCGCAGTTTGGCCGATGAGTTTTTAAAACAACTCTCTGCCGGTATCGCTAAATTGAAAATAGGTTTACCTTGGGATGAAGGCGTGGCTTTAACCCCACTTCCGGAACCGCAAAAGCCAGCCTATTTACAAGAATGCCTAAACGATGCCTTGAAACACGGCGCCAAAGTAATGAATGAAAATGGCGGAGAAGTTTTCGAATCTTTTGTTTATCCGGCGGTGGTTTACCCGGTAAATGCGCAAATGAAATTATATACCGAAGAGCAATTTGGTCCCATTGTACCTGTGGTACCTTTTGATGATTTGGAAGAGCCCATTAATTATTTAATTGAATCTACCCACGGCCAGCAGGTGAGTATTTTTAGTCAGGATAAAGACGAAGTTGCCGCCTTGTTAGACCCTTTGGTTAATCAGGTTAGCCGGGTAAATATCAATTGCCAATGTCAGCGTGGTCCCGATAATTTCCCCTTTACCGGAAGAAAAGACAGTGCAGAAGGCACACTTTCTGTTCACGATGCTTTACGGGCTTTTTCTATACGCACTATTGTGGCTACTAAATTAAACGAAGCCAATAAAGAACTGATTAATGAGATTATTGATTCGCACAGCTCTAATTTTTTAAGTACAAAGTACCTATTTTAATAGCGATTTGCCGAATTAGCTAAACCCGATTGGCGTCCCGATTTGTCGGGACAGAAAGCGGGACGAACGTTTAAAAACTGAATGAGGCTTTGCTTTTCGGATTATCTAGCTTGGTGCTTTTGCGCTGTCCGTTTACCGTAACATGCAGCATGTTAATTTGCTCTTTATGCTCTGCAAAAAGGATTGTATTCTCAATTTGGATGAGCTTGGCCGAGCGAATATTGGCAACTTCAAAATAGCACCAGGCAGCTTCGCTTTCCAGTTCATAACCGATGTATTTTAAGCTGAGGGCCTTATTATTGATGCTTATTTTAAGATGCTGGGGAATGTATTTTGCAATGAGCTGATCGATTTGCGGCTTGTTTTTAGGGTTTAAGATATCTACCCGATCGGTAGTCAGCTTTTTTAAAGCAGCCTCCAAATCGTCTGCATTAATTCGGCAGCTAATTTCTAGCGATTGTGTTTGCGCATTATGCTTGAGTTCGGTAACACTAACATAATAAGGATGTAAAACCGAAAGCAGGAAGGTGAGTATTTGTAACATTATTGTTTTTAAATGCTTGTTCTTGGTCGTGGATATAAAAAACCCTATTTTAATTGCCAAATTAAGAAAAAGATTCGATGCAGGACTTTGCTTTGTATTTTGACTTGGGCTGGCAGCATATTTTAGACTGGCAGGGCTACGATCATATTTTATTTGTGGCGGCGCTTTGCGGGGTTTATTTGTTGGCCGATTGGCGCAAGGTGCTTTTTCTGGTTACGGCTTTTACCATTGGCCACAGCTTAACTTTGGCTTTAAGCGTTTTTAAAGTTTTTGTTTTTTCTGGTGCCTGGATTGAATTTTTGATCCCATTAACCATTGTGTGCACCACATTGGCCAATTTAAAAAATAACGATAGTAAATTGTTAAATTCGAGATATGCTTACGCGATGGCTTTGTTTTTTGGTTTGATACATGGCATGGGTTTTTCTAATTACCTAAGCAGTTTATTGGGCAGAGATACTTCTATTGTGGGAGAATTGCTAGCCTTTAACATCGGTTTAGAATTTGGCCAGTTATTTATTGTTTTAGCTATTTTAGCCCTGGCGCATGTTGCCGTAAAAATGTTCAATATTAAACAAAGAGAATGGGTCATTTTTCTGTCGGCGGCTATATTTAGCCAGGCAGTGCTAATGACTATTAAACGAATACCACCAATTATTTAAAACAACAACAAAATCAAATCATGAACAAATCAATTCGTATTGTACTGGCTTTATTGTTCTTTAGCGGAGCAGCCTGGGCACAATCGTTAAACAATCCGGGTTCAAACCACGGAAACAAATTTGAGCAATTGGGTACCATGCTTCAAGACCCCAATATGTATCGTTCTGCATCGGGGGCACCCGGGCCAAAGTACTGGCAGCAAAAAGCAGATTACGAAATTAATGTAGAGTTAGATGATGCCAAACAACGCATTATTGGTTCGGAGGTGATTACTTATTTCAATAATTCGCCTGACCCTTTAACTTATTTATGGCTGCAATTGGATGAAAACGAGCATCAGCCTAAAAGCGATATGCAGTTATTTAACCAAAGCCGCATGAAAGACCAAATGAGCCTGGGCGAATTGCAGGGTATTGTTGGCCATAATGAAGATTTAGGCGTAAAAATTGGCAAAGTGGCTTCAGAAAATGGCAGCCCTTTAAAATATACCATTAACCAAACCATGATGCGTATTGATTTGCCAAAAGCTTTACAGCCCGGCGAACGTATTCGTTTTAGGGTAGAATGGTCGTATAATATTTCTAACCGCATGACCCGTGGCGGCCGTGGCGGTTACGAGTATTTTGCCGAAGATGATAACTATCTGTACACCACTGCACAATGGTTTCCACGAATGGCAGTTTATTCCGATTTTCAGGGCTGGCAGAACAAGCAATTTGTAGGCGGCGGTGAGTTTGCACTTACTTTTGGTAATTATAAAGTGAACATTACCGTGCCTTCTGATTTGGTAGTTGGTGCAACCGGCGAATGCCAGAATTATGCCCAGGTACTTACTTCGGCACAATTACGCAGATGGCAGCAGGCGCAAAGTGCAAATGCTCCGGTTGAAGTGGTTACTTTGGCCGAGGCCAAGCAAGCCATGAAAAGCAAAGCAAAAGGTAAAAAAACCTGGAACTATGTGGCCGAAAATGTTCGCGATTTCGCCTTTGTGGCTTCACGCCGATTAGTTTGGGATGCCATGGCTACCAACGTAGAAGGTAAAAAAGTAATGGCCATGTCGTATTATGGTCCAGAAGCTTATCCGCTTTACAATAAATACTCTACCAAAGTAATTGCACAAACTTTAAAAACCTATTCTAAGCACAGCGTGGCTTATCCTTATCCGGTAGCTATTTCTGTAGAAGCAGCCAACGGTATGGAATACCCGATGATTTGTTTCAATTACGGTCGTGCTGAGAAAGATGGTACCTATTCTGAAGCCATTAAATATGGCATGATTGGCGTTATTATTCACGAAGTAGGACATAATTTCTTCCCGATGATTGTGAACTCTGATGAGCGCCAATGGAGTTGGATGGATGAGGGATTGAACACTTTCTTGCAATATTTAACCGAGCAGGAATGGGATAATAATTACCCTTCAAACCGTGGTCCGGCACACAAAATTGTGGATTACATGAAATTGCCTAAAAACGAGCTGGAGCCTATTATGACGAATTCAGAAAACATCGTTCGTTTTGGCCCTAATGCTTACGCGAAGCCGGCAACTGCCTTAAATATTTTACGCGAAACCGTAATGGGCCGTGAGCTGTTTGATTATGCTTTTAAAGAATACGCTCGTCGTTGGGCGTTTCACCACCCAACTCCGGCTGATTTCTTCCGCACCATGGAAGATGCTTCGGCAGTAGATTTAGACTGGTTTTGGAGAGGTTGGTTTTACGGAACCGATGCAGTAGATATTGCTTTAAGCGATGTGCGTTATTTCCGTATGAATACCAAAAACCCGGCGCTTGAAAAAGAGTTTGACAAACAAAAATTTGATAACGAAGCTTACGTAATTTCTCGTAAGCGTAACCGTGATGCAGGATTGAAATTTGCGGTAGAAGCCGATACCAGTTTATTGGATTTTTACAATAAATGGGATCGTTTTGCCATTACTCCGGCGTCTAAATCTGCTTACGAAAAATTTCAGGCTTCTTTAACCCCAACAGAAAAAGCGTTTTACGATAAAAAACGACATTTCTACGAATTGGAGTTTACCAACCAGGGGGGCTTGGTAATGCCTTTAATTATTGAGTGGACTTTTGCCGATGGTACTAAAGAGATAGACCGTATTCCGGCTTATATCTGGCGTAAAGACGAAGGTAAAGTAACCAAAGTGTTTGCCAAGGATAAAGAAGTAGCCGGCATTAAGTTAGACCCTTATCGCGAAACTGCAGATATTGACGAAAACAATAATGCATGGCCACGCAGAAGCAATCCTTCACGCTTTGATTTGTTTAAACAACAAACAGCGCCAAGAGGCTCTTCAACGGGTTCTAACCCAATGCAGGAAGCAAAGAAATAATATTCTTTCCATAAAAAAGCCCCACGATGAAAATTGTGGGGCTTTTTGTTTTCATAGCCCACGGTTTAAACCGTGGGCTATGAAATTAACGCCCAAAATCATCCTGAACCCGAACAATATCTTCTTCATCAGAAGGATTTGCTGGGTCGGTATGCTGCCATATTTCGGCAATAATGCCCCAATTATCCAAACCAATTAAACGGTGGCGTTCGCCCTGTTTCAGCGTAATAAAATCTCCGGGGTTTAATATCTTCAATTCACCTTCGGTATCATCGGCACTGGTAATTACACCAACAGCACCATCTACCGCTCTCCAGATTTCGGCACGCCGAAAATGGTATTGCCATGATAAACGGGTATTTGGTGCAACCAGCAAAATTTTAGGACTCAACTTACCCGAAATTTTAAGATTTTCTAGTGCCAGGCCATCAAAATACTGATCGGCAAATTGCTGCGCCTGTGCTTCATTAATTACAAAAAAACCGCCCCAAGGCCTTTCCTGATCTTCTTTATCGATAGTAAAACCCTGGCTATGCAGTTCCTCTTTTATTTGTTTAAATACATCTGATTTAGTGTTGTTCATAAGGTGTTGTAGGTGTTTTCATTTGATTTTCATCGCATAGATAGCATAGTTGAGCTCAAATTTAGTATAATTAACAAATGGGAGATACTTTAATGAAAGATCTCAATTCAACAAAATCACGAGCAAGCCACTCAATTATTGCAAAATAGCCAATCACTCCGCAAAAAGGATATTCATGATTTCGCCGTTGAGCATTTTGATCATTTGAAAAACCGGGAAATTTATTGAGTTATGCAATACAGAGTTTAAACATCAAAACAATTCCTTAGTTTTAAAGCACACCAAATGAATTGTTTGTTATGGCTAAAGCCGATATTTTTTCCAAAGTTCCAGAGTTAAACTATTCAGAACCAGCGTTAGACACAGATTTTGCCGCATTTAAAGATGTGGTAAACAGTCGCCGGAGTATCCGGGTTTATGACGAAACACCCATCCCAGAAAAGGTGATGAGAGAATGCCTGGAACTGGCATTATTAGCCCCCAATTCATCCAATTTACAAACCTGGGAATTTTTCTGGGTGCGTTCTCCAGAAAAGAAAGCCGAATTGGTACGATTATGCCTCTCTCAGCCCGCCGCCAGAACGGCTCAAGAATTAATTGTTGCCGTAGCCCGACCTGATTATTGGAAAATTAACCGGGAACGTATGCTCGACTCGTTAACTGCCCATGGCGAAAAAGGTGCCGGCTATCAGTATTATAAAAAAATTGTGGTATTGGCTTATTCATTAGGTTTTTTAAACCTGATGGGATTTTTCAAAAAGCTATTTGTCTTTTTTAGAGGATTAAATCAGGTAACACCCCGCATTCCCACCTCCGGAATTGAACTGGAATTATGGGCGCAGAAAAGTACCGCATTAGCCTGTCAAAACCTCATGCTTGCGCTTCGTGCAGCCGGATTTGACTCTTGCCCAATGGAAGGGATGGATGCCGTGAGAGTCAAAAAATTATTGGATTTACCATCCGAAGCTAAAATCTGTATGGTAATTAGTGCGGGTAAACGGGCCCCTAATGGAGTTTACGGCCCCAGAATTCGTTTCAACAGCGATTATTTCATACACACCGTATAAATAAATATTCGGTACAGCTTTTGATGTAAAAGGTAGAACTAAACTTTTATCTATGTCTAAGCGAATACTCATTTGCGATGATGACACCGATATCCTTTCTATCTGTGAATATATATTGGCAGAATTAGGCTGGGAAGTGTATACCCGCATCGATTGCAACGATCTGTTAAATATAGTTGTTGAATTAAAACCCGATATTATATTGATGGATAACTGGATTCCGGATTGCGGCGGAATTGTGGCTACTCAGTCTTTGAAAAATCATCCAGACTTAAAACACATTCCTATTATTTATTTTTCAGCAAATAATGATATCAAATCGCTTGCCCAGCAGGCCGGAGCAGATACTTTTCTGTCTAAACCATTCGATATTAGAGAGTTAGAGCAGGTAATTACCAGTGTTTACGTTTGCTAAATGTATGCTTCTGAGCAAGCTTTTCTAAAAATACAGGCAAGCTAACAAAACAAATATTCACAAGTACCGTTTAGATTTTCATCAGTTAGGATATGGAAGATTTAAACCCCACCCCTCGTAAAATAAGAGAGGATCACTTTACAGAGTTAGCCGATTTAATTCCGGTGATGATTTGGAAAGTAGATAAGGAAGGAAAGGCTACTTATGTAAACAAAACCTGGATTGATTTTACCGGTATGTCTTTTGACGAAAGTCTGGGAACAGGTTGGGGCGGAGCTGTACATCCTGACGACCGTGAAAATGAATTCAATACTTTTATGGGCGCCTTTAGCAATAGGCTACCCTTTCAATCTAAATTTCGTTTAAGGCGCAATGATGGGCAATATCGCTGGGTATTAAGCCAGGGTAATGTGCTATTCAATCCTGAGTTTTCTGGGTTTATTGGTAGTTTAACAGATATTACAGAGCAGGAGTTGGCGCAGCAGGCCACCAAAATACTGATGCAGAAGAAGGATGAATTTATGAGCATTGCCAGTCATGAACTAAAAACACCCATTACCAGTATGAAAGCAGCCCTGCAAATTGTAGAGCGCTTAACAGCATCGGATCCTCATTTTTCTCAGATACACTCCTTTATAGAGAAAGCCAATAAGCAGGTGAATAAATTAACCAGCCTAGTTGAAGATTTATTAGATGTAACTAAGATTCATGCCGGGAAAATGCAGTTCAATAGCTCAGTTTTTAATATTGATGATGTGTTACAAGATTGTTTAGACCAGGTTCAGCACCATTCATCCACCCATCAAATGGTGGTAAAGGGACCAAGAGATGTTACTATTTTTGCTGATAAACATCGCATTGAGCAAGTAATGGTCAATTTTTTATCCAATGCCATCAAATATTCGCCTGGCGGAGAGCGTGTACTTATTCAGTTATTTAAAGAAGATAAGTATCTGAGAATTGCCATTACCGATTTTGGCATAGGCGTGCCTTCAGATAAGATCCGGTATATCTTCGATCGCTTTTTCAGGGTGCAGGAATCTTCGCAAAAATTTTCAGGCTTAGGTTTAGGCTTGTTTATTTCTTCTGAAATTGTGAAACGCCATGGTGGCCAAATTGGGGTAGAGAGTATAGAAGGAGAGGGTTCTACCTTCTGGTTTACTTTACCTATTCATGCCGAAGAGTTGAAGGAAACCAACCAGCAATTATCTATTAATGGGTTGGTTTAAATTAACTGAAAATTTCTGCCAGTACAGCCTGCGATTTAATCTCGCCAAAATTATCAACATGCAAACGGTAATAATCCAGCAGATGTTCTAAAAGTAATTTCCGGTCGGCAGAACTAATGGCAACATCGCCCAGATTTTCGAAACTGCTTTCCATTAATTGATACCATAAACGTGCTTGTGGCGGTAATATGGTAAAAGAATGCGGAGGTACCGAATTGTTGAACGCCGCGTTTTTTAGATCGAAATAAGCGTTTGGGTGGTATAAATCATGGTCCGGAAAAAAGCCCAAAAATCGCGTTAAGCGCAATAAAAAATACAAATGAAAATTTGCCAGACCTTTTTCCATTTTATCCAATAACTCAATGGCATAAAACAGAAATTCGAACAAGGCTTGATCGTTACTTTGCTGCCTGATGCTTTTATAAATTACCTCATTCAAAAAAATGGCTAGGCTGCTTTTTACAATATCATAAGGTAAACTTTGCAAAACCGGTACCTGCCTAAGCTCAGAAACCCGCTGAATACTTACCGTGTTTTTATGATAAACCACCATATCCAGCAGATGTAAAGGCTGTAACATGTTGATAGAGATTTTAGCTTTTGGTTTTTTTACCCCATTAATAAGGAATGACTGTAATCCGAATTTTTCGGTAAAAACTTGCACTACTACACTGCTTTCAGAATAGTTGGTGGTTTTAAATACAATTCCCCGGGTTTTGTGGAGCATAAAAGAGCGTCAATTGAGCAGGCTCCAATTTAGGAAATTTTGTAGTTTTACCGTTCATCACTCAGCCGATTAAAAAATACCGCATATGTGGGAGAGACTTTCCAAATTTATTTTAGCCAACAGAATCAGCCTTTTACTCTTCTTTTTAATCGCTACGGCTTTTATGGGTTGGAAAGCGGCTCAGGTAAAGCTATCATTTAATGCCGGTAAAGTATTGCCACTTACCGATTCAGCCTTCGTTCAATACAATAGTTTTAAAGCCAAATTTGGCGAAGATGGCAGTATAATGGTCCTCGGAATACAGTCGGAGAAGCTTTTTCAAAAAGATTTTTTTAACGATTGGCTAAAACTCAATAACGATATTCGTCAAATTAAAGGTATCCGCGAAGTAGTTTCTATTGGTAAACTTTTCGAGCTCAAAAAAGACACCCTTCAGCAAAAGTTTATTACCACACCTATCGCCCAATGGCCAATTACTACCCAGGCCGGTATGGATACTGTGGCTCAAAGAATTGCTAATCTTCCTTTTTATAGAGATTTAATTTACAATCCTGCAACACAGGCCACCTTAATGGCCATTACTTTTGAACCCCAAGTGCTAAACTCTGCCAAGCGGATTGAAGTGATTCAAAATATTGTCCGCCAAAGTGAACAGTTTAGTCAAAAACACCAAGTTGAAGTTCACAAATCAGGCTTGCCCTATATCCGAACGGTAATCAGTAAAAAAGTTTCCCAAGAATTCACCCTGTTTTTAGGCCTTTCCATTGCCATTGGCGCATTGGTGCTCTTTTTGTTTTTCCGCTCCTTCTCGGCCGTTTTTTACCCTATTCTGGTAGTTATTTTCGGCGTAATATGGAGTTTGGGTACCCTGGTGCTATTTGGTTATGAAATTACTCTCCTTACGGGATTAATACCGCCTTTAATTGTGGTTATTGGCCTGCCTAATAGTATTTTGCTCATCAATAAATACCACCATACTTATCTCCAACATCGCGATAAGCAAAAAGCATTACAAATTGTAATTGAACGCATAGCAATTACCACTTTTATTGCCAATTTAACTACCGCCATTGGTTTTGGCGTATTGTATTTTACCAATAGCGAGTTATTGATGCAATTTGGCGCAGTAGCTGCCCTAAACGTAATGGTTACCTGGGTCATGTCTTTATGCCTAATTCCGATAATTTTTAGCTTTTTACCCGTTCCAAATACAAAAAACACCAGCCACCTGGATAGTCAGTTTTTAAGCGGTGTATTAATGAAACTGGATGAATTGGCGCATACACGCAGAAACTGGATTTACGGAACTACCTTATTGTTGCTGTTGATTGCCGGATTTGGCATCAGTAAAGTTAAAATTAACGGCTATGTGGTAGACGATTTACCCAAAAAAGATGCCGTTTATCAGGATATGAACTTCTTTAGCCGAAATTTTAAAGGAGTTTTACCATTAGAAATTAGTGTAGATACCCGCAGAAAAAATGGGGTAATGAACTTGTCAGTCATCAAAAAAATGGATCGCTTACAAGATTTAATTTCGGCTTATCCAGAATTTTCAAGAGCCATATCTTTAGTAGAAGTACTTAAATTCTCTTCTCAGGCTTTTTACGGAGGCGATACCACATTTTACCGTTTGCCCAACCAAATGGAACAGAGTTTTATTCTCTCGTATGCGGCTAACTCGGGTAATAATAACAACCTTTTAAAAAGTTTTTTAGATGAAGACCGTCAGACCACCCGACTCAGTTTTCAAATGGCCGATGTGGGCTCAGATCGCATGAACCATTTAATTAAAGAGCTAGAGCCTGAAATTGATTCTATTTTTAATCCAGAGAGATACCACGTAGAGTTAACCGGATCGAGCATTATTTTTGTTAAAGGCACCAATTACTTGGTTAATAATTTAAGAGACAGCCTGATTTTAGCCGTAGCCTTAATTGCCCTTTTAATGTGGATTTTATTCCGCGGAGGCCGCATGATTTTAATCTCACTCATTCCCAATATTGTGCCGCTCATCATCACCGCCGGTATTATGGGTTTTGCCGGCATTCCGCTTAAACCTTCTACCATACTTATATTCAGTATCGCTTTTGGAATAGCTTCAGATCAAACCATTTACTTTTTAACCCGATATCGCCAGGAGTTAAGAACCACCAAATGGACCATTTCTCAGATTGTAACCGATACCCTTAGAGAAACCGGTTTAAGTATGATTTATGTTGCGCTTATTCTGTTTTTCGGTTTTGGCATATTTACTGCCTCTACTTTTGGCGGAACGGTGGCACTGGGATTATTACTTTCCATTACCCTTCTGGTGGCCCTCATTTCTAACTTAACCCTTTTGCCCGCTTTGTTGTTGAGCTTGGAAAAACGAAATTTGAAAAAAAAGCCGGCCGAAGGCCTCATTACGCTCGAGCCAGAAGAGCTTAATTAGATTTAGATTTTTTCTCTTTTGCGTTTTTTGCCCGTTCTTCCAGCATAGACTGGTAGTCCATTTTTCGGATTAAACTATACAGAAAGCTGAGAAAGCTGCCACCCAATAAAAGCACCCCCATGATCATGGCCCAGCCATATTTACCCCATTCGTTATCACGAATAAGATAACCAATACCCAGCATCGCCGAGCCCGCTAAAAACAGCAAAATACCGCTGCATACATACTTAGTACTCATGGTCGATTTGACTAATGTTTTCAGTTGCATAAATCATAAGGTATTAGATTGTGATAAATAAAATATGTAGCAAGTATTATGCCTATTATTCACCCCGATTTTTTTTAACTTTGCACCCTTATATTCGAGACGTAAAGCGCTGATGTACAAAGAATACAAACAACTCAATTTATCGCAAACCGGAAAAGAGATTCTGGAATTTTGGAAGAGCAACAAGATCTTTGAAAAAAGTATCGAGAACAGGCCCGCGTCCAAACCCTATACTTTTTATGAAGGTCCGCCTTCTGCAAACGGAATGCCGGGTATACATCACGTAATGGCTCGTTCCATTAAAGATATTTTTTGTCGATATAAAACACTCAAAGGATTTCAGGTAAAACGCAAAGGCGGCTGGGATACCCATGGCTTGCCCATTGAATTGGCTGTAGAAAAAACTCTCGGTATCACCAAAGACGATATTGGTAAAAAGATTTCGGTAGCCGATTACAATGCTGCCTGCCGTAAAGAGGTAATGAAATATACCGATGTTTGGAACGACCTGACCGAAAAAATGGGCTATTGGGTTGATCTCGAAAAACCATACATCACTTACGAAAACTCTTATATCGAATCACTTTGGTGGATATTGAAAACCTTCCATCAAAAAGGATTATTATATAAAGGATATACTGTACAGCCTTATTCACCGGCTGCCGGAACTGGCTTAAGTTCTCACGAGTTAAACCAGCCGGGAACCTATAAAATGCTCAAGGATACGTCTATCGTAGCCCAGTTTCGTCCAAAAAAAGAACAGCAGCATCCATTAATGTCTGTTTTATTTGAAACACCAGAAGAAGATACTGCCATTTTAGCATGGACCACCACCCCCTGGACGCTACCGGCCAATTGTGCCCTGGCAGTAGGAGAGAAGATAGACTATGTTAAAGTAAAAACCTTCAATCCTTATACTTTTGAGCCTGTTAGTGTGGTTTTAGCCAAAGATTTATTGGCTAAATACTTTAAGCCCGAAGGCGAAAATGCGGATTTTACAGCGTATCAGGCTGGAGACAAACTCATTCCATGGGCCGTTTCGGCTAGCTTTAAGGGTAAAGATTTAGTAGGCATCACCTACCATCAGTTAATGCCTTACGTTAGCAATGCAGATTTAGAGCAAAACGCTTTCCGTGTAATACCGGCAGATTTTGTAACCACCGAAGATGGTACCGGCGTAGTACACACCGCTTCTGTTTTTGGTGCCGATGACTTTAGAGCCTGTAAAGAAAACAAGGTGCCATCAGTAATGGTATTGGATGAAAATGGTAACGAATCGCCATTGGTAAACAAACAAGGCCGTTTTGTAGATCAAATCACCGATTTTGCAGGGCGTTTTGTAAAAGAAGAATATTATAGTGATGAAGAACGTCAGCATCCAGATTTTAGGCCAACAGATGTACTTATTGCCATCAAACTTAAAGAAGACAATAAAGCTTTTAAAGTAGAGAAATACGAACACAGCTACCCGCATTGCTGGCGTACCGATAAACCAATCTTATATTATCCCTTGGATAGCTGGTTTATTAAAACTACGGCGGTTAAAGACCGCATGGTAGAATTGAATAAAACCATCAACTGGAAGCCCGAAGCTACCGGAACCGGACGTTTTGGTAATTGGCTCGAAAATCTGGTAGATTGGAATTTATCCCGTTCACGCTATTGGGGAACGCCATTGCCCATCTGGAGAACAGCCGATACCACCGAAGAATTATGCATCGGCTCTATGCAGGAATTGAAAGAGCAAATTCAGCTGGCTGTTGCCAGTGATGCCTTATCTGCCGATGAGAAAGCAAAAATGCAGAGTATCGCGGTAGCCCTAACCGGAGATACGTTTGATTTGCACCGCCCGTATGTAGATGAAGTAATTCTGGTATCGCCAAAAGGCAAAAAAATGTTGCGTGAAACCGATTTGATCGACGTATGGTTCGATTCTGGTGCCATGCCTTATGCACAATGGCATTATCCGTTTGAAAATAAAGAGGAGTTTGATGCGGCCTATCCGGCCGATTTTATTGCCGAAGGCGTAGATCAAACCCGTGGCTGGTTTTTTACCCTGCATGCCATCTCGGTGATGCTGAATGATAGCGTAGCCTTTAAAAATGTAGTTTCAAACGGACTGGTTTTAGATAAAAATGGCAATAAAATGTCTAAACGTTTAGGCAATGCCGCCGACCCGTTCGAAACCATAGAAACTTATAGTGCCGATGCCAGTCGCTGGTATATGATTAGCAATGCATCGCCTTGGGATAATTTAAAGTTTAATTTGGAAGGATTAGATGAGGTTCGCCGTAAGTTTTTCGGCACTTTATACAATACTTATTCCTTCTTCGCACTATATGCCAATATTGATCGTTTTAGCTATAAAGAACCCGAAATGGAACTTCAGTTGCGACCTGAGATAGACCGTTGGATTATTTCTTTACTGAATTCACTCATTAAAGAAGTAGATGGCTATTACGAAGATTTTGAGCCTACCAAAGCTGCTCGTGCCATCCAGAGTTTTGTGGATGAGCATTTGAGCAATTGGTATGTACGTTTATGCCGCCGCCGTTTCTGGAAAGGCGAATATACCGACGATAAGATATCGGCTTACCAAACCTTATACACCTGTTTAAATACGGTGTCTAAATTAATGTCGCCAATAGCGCCATTCTTTGCCGACCGTTTGTTCCAGGATTTAAATAACGTAAGCCAAAAAGAGCAGGTAGAATCGGTACATCTTTCAGACTTCCCAACTTACCAGCCACAATTGGTAGATACGCAACTGGAAGAACGGATGGCTCTGGCTCAGGATATTTCATCTCTAACCTTATCCTTACGTAAAAAAGTAAGCATTAATGTGCGTCAGCCTTTGGGTAAAATTTTGCTACCGGTATTAAATCCGGCGTTTAAAGCGCAGGTTGAGCAGGTAAAAGAATTAATTTTATCAGAAACCAATATTAAGGATATCGAATACATCACCGATACCGCCGGCTTTTTGAGCAAAAAAATCAAACCAAATTTTAAAGCCCTGGGCCCTAAAGTAGGCAAGGATATGAAAGAAGTGGCGGCTTTTTTAACTGATTTAAATCAGGAAGAAATTAGTCGTTTTGAAACCGATGGTACTTTCGCCATTCCAAATACTACTTATACCATAGATTTGGCCGATGTAGAAATTGTGGCCGAAGACGTTCCGGGTTGGCAGGTAGCCAATTTGGGCAAACTTACTGTGGCTTTAGATGTTACCCTTACCGAAGAACTGAAACAAGAAGGCATATCCAGAGAATTGATCAACCGTATCCAAAATCTGAGAAAAGAACAAGGCTTATTGGTTACCGATAGGATTAATGTCCGATTAACAGATCACCCTGTGCTGAGCCAGGCGGTAAAAAATAATTTAACTTATATTTGCGCCGAAATTTTGGCTGATTCACTGCAACTGGATCCTACATTGAGCACAGGTGAATCAATTGAAATAGAAGACGTTAACTTATACCTTTTGATAACTAAATCATAAAATGAGCAATTACGAAAAGACCAGATACTCTGATGCCGAATTACAAGAATTTAAGGACATCATTTTAGAAAAAATGCAAATTGCCCGCGAAGAACTGGGCGCTTTAACCACGTCGTTAAGCAACCCAAATGCCAACGGTACCGATGATACTGCCGGAACCTATAAAACATTGGAAGACGGTTCTGCTACTTTAGAAAAAGAGCAGATCAACCAATTGGCTTCCCGCCAGAAAAAATTTATGGAAAGCCTGGAAGCTGCTTTGGCCCGTATTGAAAATAAAACCTATGGCGTTTGCCGCGAAACCGGAAAACTGATTCCGAAAGAGCGCTTGCGTGCCGTACCTCATGCTACTTTAAGCATGGAGGCCAAACTAAAACAAAACTAATGAAAGGCTATACCAAACCACTCATTCTGATTTTTCTGGTCCTTTTGGCCGACCAATTGTTAAAATTTTGGGTAAAACTCAATATGAGCTTAGGACAGGAATATCCTATTTTGGGTAAATGGGCCATTATCCATTTTACCGAAAATAACGGGATGGCCTTTGGTTACGAATTTGGCGGCGAAGCCGGAAAGCTGGCTCTTAGCCTCATCCGTATCATTGCCGTTTCTGGCATTGGTTATGGTTTGGTTTATTTGATTAAAAAGAAATATCACCGGGGCTTAATATTAAATATTTCTCTGGTTTTTGCCGGAGCCTTAGGTAATATCATCGATTCTACCTTTTATGGTAAACTATTTAGCGCCAGCAATTACTTCGAAAAAGCCACACTATTTCCTGCCGAAGGCGGTTATGCCGGCTTTTTTCATGGCAAGGTGGTAGATATGTTATACTTTCCAATTATTCAAACGCATTACCCATCCTGGTTTCCTTTTTGGCCAAACCAGCCTTTGGTGTTTTTTCAGCCCGTATTTAACCTGGCCGATACCGCCATCAGCGTAGGCGTAATCCTGATTTTAATATTTCAGAAACATTATTTTAAAGAACCCATTGTAGAAGAGAATCATCCGCATAGCGAGATGATGGAAGAATAAAATGAAGCCTCCTCAGTAATTAGGGAGGCTTTTTTAATTTCTAGTTTTTTGGCGTACCCCGATAAATCGGGGTCGGGCTATACGCTACAATCTTTTTGCCCAAAAGCAAAAAGTATTTCCGCTGCTATCCCTTACGCAGTTTTTTAAATTAACAACAATCCACATAGCCCACGGTTTAAACCGTGGGCTATGGTTTATACTCATGATTTACCTATGGTCGGTGTTATCACCGTACCATTGAAATCATTTATAAATCATCTTTGAAAATCTCATTTTTAATCCCGAACTTAAGTACAAACAAAATCCATCCCCATGAAAAAAATCATCGTACTCATTCTGTTTATTGGTTCTGCAATAAGCTTATCGGCCCAAACCACAGATTTACGTCGTAAAATTGAAGTAAACGGCAGTGCCGAAACCGAAGTAACGCCCGATATCATTTATGTGGCCATCTCGCTAAGAGAATACCTAGACAATAAAAAGAAAATAGAGATAGATGTTTTAGAACGTCAGCTGCAAAGCGCCGTGCTAAAAGCAGGTATCCCCAAAGAAAACTTCATGATAAACAATATCTCTGCCTACAATTACACTTGGGACAGAAAGAAAAATCCGGATTTTTTGGCCAGCAAACAATACCGCATAAAAGTTTCAGATTTAAGTAAATGGAACCAAATTATCAATGCCGTAGATGCCAAAGGCGTTCAATACAGCAATGTAGAAAGCTACGATTATTCTAAAATGGAAGAGTTGAAAAAAGAATTGAAGATTAAAGCGTTAAAAGCAGCCAAAGATAAAGCCATCTACCTTGCAGAATCTATCGGCGAAAAAGTAGGTTTAGCCCTCGAAATTAATGAAAGCGGCAATGAATATTATCCCCAACCCATGTACCGGGCTAATGTAATAATGAAAACAGATGCCGCTATGGACCAGGAAGCCATGCCAGACATTGATTTCAAAAAAATAAAACTTAGCTACCAGATTCGGGCAGTTTTTGAATTAAAATAACGTTTCTTAGTCTGTTATTAGTGGTGGCACGACTTGAAGTCGTGCCACCACTAATTTTTTCAGGTCGGTGTTATCACCATCCACAAGCAAGGCTCAAATAAACTTAGTTAATCCACTCAAAACCGGTATACGGCACCAATGCTTTCGGAATGCGGATACCTTGTTCGGTTTGATTGTTTTCTAGTAAAGAAGCCACAATACGAGGTAAAGCCAGGGCACTGCCATTTAAAGTATGCGCCAATTGTGTTTTACCCTCTTTGCCTTTAAAGCGTAATTTTAAGCGGTTAGCCTGAAAAGTTTCAAAATTAGAAACCGATGAAACTTCCAACCAACGAGCCTGTGCAGCACACCAAACTTCCATATCGTAAGTTAAGGCAGAAGCAAAACTCATATCGCCACCGCATAAACGCAGCACACGGTAAGGCAGTTCTAATTTTTGCAATAAAGCCTGTACATGCAGGCTCATATCTTCTAAAATGGCATAAGATTCATCGGGATGAGCCACCTGCACAATTTCTACTTTATCAAATTGATGGAGACGGTTTAAGCCTCTCACGTGTGCACCGTATGAACCGGCTTCGCGACGGAAACAAGGGGTATAACCGCAATTTTTTACCGGTAATTCTTCTTCTTTTAAAATTACATCCCGGTAAAGGTTAGTAATGGGCACTTCGGCCGTTGGAATTAAATATAAATTATCTAAGCCAATATGGTACATCTGGCCTTCTTTATCAGGTAATTGTCCGGTTCCAAAGCCCGAAGCCTCATTGACCACAATGGGCGGCTGCATTTCGCGGTAGCCGGCTTTATCAGCCTCATCTAAAAAGAAATTGATTAAGGCACGCTGCAAACGGGCGCCTTTGCCTTTATATACCGGAAATCCGGCACCGGCAATTTTATTGCCCAGTTCAAAATCAATAATATCGTATTTGGCGGCCAGTTCCCAATGCGGCAAAGCATCGGCAGGCAACTGCGGAATAGCACCGTTTTCTAAAACCGTTTCGTTTTCTTCTGGAGTTTTACCCAAAGGAACCGAAGTATGTGGCAGGTTGGGGAGCAATACCAATTTTTGATATAATTCTTCTTCTAGCTGGCTTATTAGTTCTGCAAGTTCTTTGTTTTGCTCTTTATGATTGGCAGATTGCGCTTTAACCGCTTCCGCTTCTTCCTTTTTACCCTGACGCATCAAATCGCCAATTTGCTTGGCAGCGGCATTGGCTTCGGCAGAAAGGGTTTCCAGTTTGGTTTGTGTTTCGCGACGCTGTTCATCCAAACGAATGATCTCTTCCAACAATTCTGGTTGTTTAAAATTTTTAACAGCCAGACGATTTAAAACTTCCTCCTTATGTTCGCGGATATAATTAACTTGCAGCATCTTATTATAATTTGGACAAAGATAATATCAGTTGTGAGTTGTAAGTTATGAGTTTTGAGTTTTTTTTGCTTTTAGCCCTAATCTCAACTAAAAATAAAAGTATATGAGCGGTAAACTATACCTCATACCCACGCCCATTGGCAATTTAGAAGATATCACCCTCAGGGCTATCCGATTATTGAAAGAAGCAGATCTTATCTTAGCCGAAGATACCCGCACCAGCGCCCCGCTTTTAAAGCATTTTGGGATAGATAAAAAGGTTTTTGCGCATCATCAGCATAACGAACATAAGGCAGTAAACGAAATTATCCGCTTTTTGAAAGAGGGGCAACAAATTGCTTTAATTTCTGATGCCGGCACGCCAGCCATTTCCGATCCGGGCTTTTTATTAGTCCGCGAAGCAATTAAAAATAATATCCAAATTTCCTGTCTGCCCGGAGCCACCGCTTTTGTACCGGCTTTGGTTAATTCTGGTTTACCGAATGATCGTTTTGTGTTTGAAGGATTTTTGCCGGTTAAAAAAGGCCGCCAAACCCGCTTAAAGTCTTTAGTTGATGAAGAGCGTACCATAATTTTTTACGAATCTCCGCATCGTTTATTAAAAACTTTAGAAGAGTTTGCTCAATATTTTGGCGAAGAGCGCCAGGCATCCGTATCGCGGGAGCTGAGTAAACTATTTGAAGAAACTGTTAGAGGTACTTTGCCTGAAATTAAGCTGCATTTTGAAACCCATACCTTAAAAGGAGAGTTTGTGATTTGTGTGGCAGGAAAATAGTTGAATATTGCCTCCCTGAATTTAGGGGAGCTGTCCGCAGGACTGAGGGGTTATACCTCCAACATCCCTCCTTTAAATAGGAGGGGAATAAATAGTGAATAAAGTCGTCATTTCGACGATTCCCTGTATGCGGGAGAGGAGAAATCTCTGTATCAATGATCAGGAGATTTCTCACCCGATAAATCGGGATTCGAAATGACGGTAATTGTTTAAAATAAAATGAATCAAAAAAATATACTTCTGGCTTTAATCACCGCTTTCCTGCTTTGGTTAGCCTGGCCGCCCATTCCTTTCACGGGTCCGATTTTGCTTTTTGCTTTCGTACCCCTGCTTTTCGCGGTAGCTAATATTCAGCAAGCGGAATTAAAATCTAAAGGGCGCAAAATTTTTGCACTCAGTTTTATAGCTTTTGTAGTTTGGAATACGGCCTCAATTTATTGGGTTTATAATTCTTTGCAATCTGCCATGCCCGGGCCGGTAGCTATTTTGATTTCTTTAATTCCATTTGGCTTAGGGGCCTTGCTCATGACGTTGGCTTTCTGGGGGTATTTTCAGGTAAGTAAAGGTTTGAGCCGTTTTTGGTCATACCTGGCTCTGATTTGCTTCTGGATTACTTACGAATACCTTCATCAAACTTGGGATTTAGCTTTCCCTTGGATGAATCTGGGTAATGGCTTCGCCTCCTCTCATCAATTTATCCAGTGGTACGAATATACCGGTGTTTATGGCGGTACACTTTGGGTTTTAGTGAGTAATATTTTGATTTTTGAAGGCATAAAAGCTTATCGCGATAGCCAAACTTTAACCTTTAAAAAACTGAGCGTTGCCTGGCTGTTGTGGTTTTTTGTCCCGTCAGCTTATTCGGGTTATACCTACCATCATTATCAGGAAGTTGAAAGTCCGGCCAATGTGGTGGTGGTGCAGCCCAATATTGATCCTTATGCTAAATACGGCAGCATGCCGGCTTCGGCACAATTGCAGCAATTAATCCGACTTTCCGATTCCATCGGCCAGGCCAATACCGAGTATTTTATCTGGCCCGAAACCGCCATACCGGAATTTGCCGATGAAGAGCAGATTCGCAGCAACCCGCATTTTTTAACCATACAACAGTTCCTTGGCAAGTACAAAAACGCAAATGTGCTTTCGGGTATAGAAAGCTATCGCCTATATCAAACCGCCCAAACGCCAAGCGCTCGTTTTGATGAAGGGTCTGGTTTATATTTCGACAGTTTTAATGCAGCCATTCAAATTGAAAATTCGGCCCGGGTGCAATTTTACCATAAATCTAAACTGGTTCCGGGAGTAGAGCAATTGCCTTTTGCTTCGGCGCTCTCATTTATGAAACCGGCTTTTGCGGCTTTTGGTGGCAGCACCGGCGGTTATGGTAAACAAGATAAACCTTCCGTTTTTTATTCGCAAAGTGGTTTAGGTGCTACTCCGGCTATTTGTTACGAATCTATTTGGGGGAATTATGTGGCCGAAAGCGTAGTGCAAGGTGCCAGTTTTATCGCCATTATTACCAACGATGGCTGGTGGGGAAATACCTCGGGTAAAGACCAGCATTTGGCTTATGCCAAACTTCGTGCTATTGAAAACCGGCGCTGGGTGGCCCGTTCGGCCAATACCGGTATTTCTGCTTTTATTAACCAACGTGGTGATATTGTTCAAAAAACGCAATGGTGGGTTCCAGCTGCTTTAAAAGCAGACATCAACCTGAATGAAGAACTGACATTTTATACCCGAAATGGAGATTTGATTGCCTTGGCGGGATGTTGGGGAAGTTTACTGATATTGCTTTTTGCTTTTTTTACGATGATTAAATTGAAGTTTATTTCGAAAATTGAATGATTTAGTTCCTTGCATAGGAATATTTTGTATCGAACGCCTTTTTTATTTGATAACCAAATATATGGCCATAGCAGACGAGTTTTCGAGATTGTAATTTTGCCAAACATTATTTTTCCAGTAGCCAGCCTTATTGCCATAATCGTAATGCTGATATCCGGCAATGTATTTATCATCATCTTTAAAAGCAATTTCATGCGCATACGACATGTAAGGACTGGGCAATGATTCCTGAAATATGCCATTAATCCAATAAGCCCCATTCAACTTACTTTCAGAATTGTACATGTATCCAATCTGATAGAATTTTCCATCTTGATCAAATACGATGTCGGTAAGATTACCGGCGCTAGTCCTGAAATTTACCTTGTTAAATAATCCATTTTCCCAATAACCCCATTCTGCTACATTATTGATGTATTTATAGCCAGATAGTATCATTTGATTATTATAAAAGGCTATGCCGTTAGGATAACCTATTCCCTCGTCAATCTCCACCCAAGTATCCCAATTATTAATCCAATAGCCTGGCTTATTATTTAACGAACCACCTGCAATATATAATTCGCCATTATTTATTGCCATATCCATCATTGGACGATTGATGGAGGGGATATTGGTAGTTAGCATCTCCGGCTCTTGCTGGCCGGATTTTTTCCAAAGAATAAATACTTCATAGCTTTCTGCGCTAAGTTTGCCTACGCCCAATAAGAAAATGGTTTCGCCGCTAATCAGCATTTTTCGGACCTCCCCGTTATATAACTCTGTACTTAAATCATTGCGTACGCCATCTTTCCAATAACAGGGCTTGTTATTAAATTTACCAGCCAAATAAGTAATGCCCGCTTCAATAATTAGGTCGCGGGCCCTGCTGGCTTTGGTTTGATCAATTACTGGAAATAATACTCCATTTTTCCAATAACAGGCAATTTCAGTATTGTTATTGGTATAATAACCGGCGGTATAAATATCTAAAGCGGGGTCTGCGGGTATTGCAGGAATGTTTTCTGTTTCTTCTTGCTCTTCTAAAACAACCGGGTCTTTTTTGCAGGCTGAAAACAGCGTAAAAAATATAAAAAGAGCTAATAAAGCATGTTTGACTATATTCTTCATTACTTATAATTCTTTGTTGAGTTTTTTAAAAGGTAGTCCATAGATTTTTGCTTTTCAACTTTTTTCCGATGAATGGTTGATTTAAGTGGATGAATGGACTATTATCACTTAATGCTATTCCTTTAAATCAAATTGAACTAATTATTTAACAGATTAACCCGATATTTGCAGTATGAAAATCGGTATTGTTTGTTACCCAACATTTGGCGGCAGCGGGGTGTTAGCCACCGAATTAGGCAAAGGTCTGGCTGATAATGGCCATCAGGTACATTTTATTACTTACAGCCAGCCGGCACGCCTCGATTTCTTCTCTGAAAACCTGTTTTATCACGAAGTTTCGGTAGCCAATTACCCCCTTTTTGATTACGCACCTTACGAATTGGCCCTGGCCAGTAAATTGGTAGATGTAGTTAGATTTGAGAAGCTGGATATTTTGCATGTACACTATGCCATTCCGCATGCCTCGGCAGCATTTATGGCTAAACAAATATTGGCCACCTACGGTATTCATATTCCGGTAGTTACCACTTTGCATGGTACCGATATCACGCTGGTTGGTAAAGATTTAACTTATAAACCCGTAGTCACTTTTTCTATCAACCAATCTGATGGCGTAACCGCCGTTTCTCACGATTTAAAAGAGGATACCTATAAGCATTTTGACATCACAAAGGACATTCGGGTCATCCATAATTTTGTGGATATGAATCGCTTTAAACTGAAGGTAAAAGATCATTTTAAAAAGGCGATTGCACCCAATAATGAGCGTATTATCGTTCACACCTCCAATTTCCGTAAAGTAAAACGGACGCAGGATGTGATAGCTATCTTCGAAAAAATATTAAAAAAAGTACCCGCCAAATTACTCATGGTAGGCGATGGTCCGGAAAGAGCTTATTGCGAGCAATTGTGTCGCGATCTTAAAATATGTGACCATGTCCGGTTTTTAGGTAAGCAGGATGCCGTAGAAGAAATTTTATCTGTAGCCGATTTATTCATTATGCCTTCCGAATCAGAAAGTTTCGGTTTGGCAGCTTTAGAAGCCATGGCTTGTAAAGTGCCCATCATTACCTCTAACGTAGGCGGATTACCCGAATTAAACGTAGATGGCGTAACCGGATTTATGGATAATGTGGGAGATGTGGAGGCTATGGCCCATCATGCCATTGCTATTTTAGAAGACGATGAGCGATTGGCCAATTTTAAAGAAAATGCATTAACCCGTGCTAAAGAATTTGATTTAAGTATTATTCTGCCTCAATACGAAGAGTATTACCAGGAAGTGCTGGATCAGCAATTGGCGAAGTAAATTTCTTTGGGTTATTGAGTAGGTCTAAAATGTCAAGAGCGGCTCCGACAAATCGGAGCCGCTCTTGTATTATTTAGTCATGCTGAGCTTATAGAAGCATGTGGTAAAGCTCCATTAAAAACTTAAGGGCGCTTTTTTGTTAGGTTTTCATCAAGTGTTTCAATTGAATGATCTCTTTTTCATCCAAATGTCTCCACTTTCCTCTTGGCAAATCTTTCTTGGTTAAGTTAGCATAAACCACCCGGTCTAATTTAACCACCTCATAACTTAAATGTTCAAAAATTCGGCGTACAATCCGGTTTTTACCGCTATGAATCTGAATTCCGATTTCTTTTTTGGTTGCACCCTGAACATAACTTACCGCATCTGGCTTAATTAAGCCATCTTCTAATTCCAATCCAAAAGAAATTTTATTCAAATCTCCCTGAGAAAGGCTTTTATTTAATTCGGCCTGATAAATTTTGGTGATATTATTTTTGGGATGAGAAAGCTTGTCGGCCAAATCGCCATCATTGGTGAGCAATAATAAACCGGTAGTATTGCGGTCTAAACGGCCAACGGGGTAAATGCGCTCTTTTGATGCTTTTTCAACCAAACTCATTACCGTACGGCGTTCCTGCGGATCGTCGGTAGTAGTAATATAATCTTTCGGTTTATTCAGTAAAACATAAACCATTTTTTCTCTTTTCAGCGTTTCGCCATTGTAGCGAATCACATCTTTAGCTGGGTTAACTCTAAAACCCAATTCAGAAACCGGCTGGCCATTTACAGAAACTACGCCGGCAGCAATCAGTTCATCCGCTTTGCGGCGAGAACAAATACCGGCATTGGAAATGTAACGGTTTAAACGAATTAAGCCATCGTCATGGGATGAAGGTAAAGGCGTTTTACGGCCTTTGCCACCCAGAGGTTTATCGTCTCTGAATTTTTTAGGCTCGTATGTTTTTTGATATCCTCTTTCTGAAGCATAGCGATCAGTTCCACCTGATGTTCTTGGCTTTCTGTCGTCAAAATCTTCGCGATTGGTTTTTTTATAAGGCGTTTTATCGTCTTTAAAACGATCGGTGCTGTAGGATGGGCCGCTTTCTCTAGGTTTACGGTCTCCAAAACCTTCGCGATCAGTTTTATATGGGCGTTTATCTCCGAAATTTCTATCAGAAGATGATCTGTCTTTGCTGAACGAGCTTCCAGCACTTCTTGCTGCTCTGTCGCCGCCGTCTTCTCTTTTGGTATAGCTACGTTTTACTGGAGTACCTCTTTCTGAAGAATTACTATCTCTGCTGAAAGAACTGCTGCTTCTTGGTTTTCTGTCGCCTCCGTCTTCTCTTTTAGTGTAAGTACGTTTAGCCGGGAAATCACCTCCAGAAGTCTTTTCTCTGCTGAAAGAGCTGCTGCTTCTTGGTTTTCTGTCGCCTCCGTCTTCTCTTTTAGTGTAAGTACGTTTAGCCGGGAAATCACCTCCAGAAGACTGTTCTCTGCTAAAAGAGCTGCTGCTTCTCGGTTTTCTGTCGCCAGAATCTTCTCTTTTAGTGTAGGTGCGTTTGGCTGGAGCACTTCTTTCTGACGAAGAATTATCTCTGCTGAAAGAGCTGTTGCTTTTCGGTTTTTTGTCGCCAAATGAGACACGTTCTGTTTTTAGAGGACGGTCTGAAGACGAACGGGAAGACTTTTTGTCACCATCATTAAATCGGGTGCCGTTATCATTTGATCTCCCTGTAAATGAACTTTTACGTTCTCTAGGACCGCTTTTTGGACCATTACCAGGTTTGGATTTGTCGTCGCGACTGTTCCCTTGTCTTTTGATTGGCATGAAAAATGATTAAAGTGTAT
>CAZFAE010000026.1:12593-27458 GCA_964516035.1 uncultured Sphingobacterium sp. | reverse complement strand
GCCTGATTATTGATTAATTTATCTGCACAAACAGAAGGAATATCTAAACTTAATTGAATAGTTGAGATAATTGGAGAATGCTGCAAACCGTACACAAAAGGTTTGGTATTGGTATAAGAAACGGCAGAAATCCTAATTTTTTCGGACATCGTTTTAGACCTTTAAATGTACTAAGTGTGAAGTATTGTTGAAATCGACAATCTGAAAACCTTCGCCATTGTAATGCACTTTGTACAAGGTGGTATTGGTATGCGGAAATGTATCCATTTCTGATAATGGCACCCCGGTAAGCACACAAAGCATTAAACGTAAGGCCCGGCCGTGCATGCAAACGAGCACATTTTGGGCATTTTGCAGGTTTTTTAACTCTTCTACCACTTCCAGTTGTCGGCTTTGAACTTCAATTGGGCTTTCGCCAAGCTCAAATTTACGGTGTAAATCGCCACTTCTCCAGGCCGAGGTTAATTCGTTAAAGGCAGGTCTGGTTATTTCGGCAGGTTTGCCTTCGTAAATACCCCAGGCCAATTCATCCAATCCGGCATGCTGTTTCCAGGGAATATCCAGATTTAAAAAATGTTTAACGGTTTGATGGGTCCGCTTTAAAGTAGAAGTATAAACAGCATCGAAGGGAACATGCTGATGGTGTTTAAAAAAAGCTGCCGCTTGTTGTTGGCCTAATTCATTGAGGTCGGTATCCATGCCCCTGCCCTGTATAATGCCCTGTCGGTTTAAATCGGTTTCTCCGTGGCGGATGATGTAGAGGGTTTTCTTCATGAATTGATAACCGGCAAAGGATAAAATTTAGGTTTTGGCGTATCTGGAAACTCAAAATCGCTATAATCTTGTATGGTATTGTATAAAGTATCGCGTTCTATGGGTTTACGGCCTATTTGCTTAATGAGTTCTACCAATTCGCGGGTACTCATGGCCGGATTTTGCTCTTCGGCCCCTGCCATGGCGTAAATTTTGGTAGTATCATCTAAAGTACCATCAATATCATCTACTCCAAACTGAAGCGATAATTGTGCGGTACTGCGGCTAATCATGGCCCAATAGGCTTTGATATGTTCGAAATTATCGAGGTAAATACGCGAAATGGCATAATTGCGCAAGTCTTCAATAACGCTTACTTCGGCAATATGCGACATTTGGTTGTCCTGATTCCTGAATTTTAACGGAATAAAGGTTTGAAAACCGCCGGTTTTATCTTGCAATTGACGCAGGCGTTCCATATGGTCTACCCGGTGATGGAATTCTTCAATATGTCCGTAAAGCATGGTGGCATTAGAGCGCATGCCCAGTTTATGCCATTCTTCGTGAATTTGGAGCCATTGTTCGCCAGTACATTTGTCTTTGGCTATTTGTTCCCGTATTTCGGGATGAAATATTTCGGCTCCGCCCCCTGGAATAGAATCTAAACCAGATTCTTTCATCAGTTTCATGCCGGTGGCATAGTCAATTTTAGATTTTTTGAAGATATAATGGTATTCTACCGGTGTTAGGGCTTTAACGTGTAATTCGGGACGGTGTTTTTTGATGGAGCTGAATAAATCGGCGTAAAACTCGGTATCGTACTGCGGTAAAACTCCGCCAACAATATGCACTTCGGTTACCGGTTCGTCATCGTATTTTCTTACGATGTCCATCATGTCTTCTTTGGTAAATTCCCAGCCTTCAGCTTTTTGTTTAATTAAACGGGAATAAGAACAGAATTTACAATCGTACACACATAAATTGGTGGGTTCAATATGAAAGTTACGGTTAAAGTAGGTGGTGTTTCCGTGGCGGTATTCACGAATGTGATTGGCCAATATGCCCAGATAAGCCAAATCGGCTTTTTGATACAACAAAACACCTTCTTCAAAGCTAATTCTTTGTTTATCCTTTACTTTTTGAGCTATGGATTTTAAATCGGGCGCTAAAAGCGGATTTTCTATTAAAATCTCGATGGAACTGCTGCTTGGAATCATCATATTTCCTCAAAAATAAGTATTCGTAAAACATTATTAGCCTACTGCGTTTGAATAAAGAGCAGCAATCTGTAAGTTTACCCAAAGATTACCAAAAATACCTCTCAAAACCGCCATGAAATTAGAAACGATAGCCATACACGCCGGAAATCATATTGATCAATCTACCGGTGCCGTTATCCAGCCGATTACTTTATCCAGCACTTTTGAACGTGGTGCAGATGGTTCATACCCATCAGGGTTTATGTACACCCGTGCTGATAATCCGAATCGTAAGTCTTTAGAAAATGTGTTAGCGCAATTGGAAGGCGGTGCCGATGCCTGTGCTTTTGCTTCGGGTAATGCGGCAGGTTCGGCGGTATTTCAGGCTTTGGCTCCCGGCAGCCACGTTATTGCGCCAGACGATATGTATCATGGG
The DNA here is from genome assembly GCA_964516035.1 of uncultured Sphingobacterium sp. GTDB lineage: Bacteria > Bacteroidota > Bacteroidia > Sphingobacteriales > Sphingobacteriaceae > JAIPAN01. The sequence continues at coordinate 25,070 of CAZFAE010000026.1, read as the reverse complement.
TTGCGTAATTCTTTATTGCAGGTTTTTAAAGGCATTTTAAGTGTTGATTTTGTAGATATGACCAATATTGCTGCTCTTGAAGCTGCAATTAAACAAAATACCAAACTCATTTGGCTAGAAAGCCCTTCTAACCCACTGCTTAAAATCAGCGATATTAAAACTATTTCAACTATCGCGAAAGCAAAAAACATACTCTTAGCCGTAGATAATACTTTTGCCACCCCGGTTTTACAGTGCCCGCTGGCTTTGGGTGCAGATATGGTGATGCATTCTACTACCAAATATTTGGGCGGTCACAGCGATGTGTTGGGCGGTGCTTTGGTTTGCAAAGATAAAAATGAGTTTTGGGAGCAAATTAGAACCATACAATCGCTTTCGGGTGCGGTTCCTGCTCCTTTTGATTGTTATATGACGGTTAGGGGAATTAAAACTTTGCCTTACCGCATGAAAGGCCATTTGGCTAATGCGCTGGCTTTGGCTCAATTCCTGGAGGCTCATCCGAAAGTAGCACAGGTTTATTATCCGGGTTTGGCAAGTCATCCACAATATGAATTAGCTAAAAAACAAATGTGTGGTGCAGGCGGTATGCTTTCTTTTTTGGTAAAAGATGGAGAAAAGGCCGCTCAAAATGTTTGCAACAAGGTGAAGATATTTACTCAGGCTACCAGTTTAGGCGGTGTAGAAAGTTTATTAGAGCATCGTGCTTCGGTAGAAGGTCCGGAAACCTTAACGCCCAAAAACCTGATACGTGTTTCTGTAGGTTTAGAAAATGTAGAGGATTTAATAGCTGATTTGACGCAGGCGCTGGATTAGTAGTGAGTATTGAGTACATAGTATTGAGATTAAAAATTACGAGTTATTTGAGTAGCTAATATTAAACCCGTAATAAATAATAGCCAACTCGTAACTAATAACTTACAACTTTCAACTCAAAACTAAACCTCCCTATTCGAATCCCAAGCCTCTAAATAATCGGCTACTTTTCTTACAAATGAACCGCCTAAACCGCCATCAACAACCCGGTGATCGTAAGAAAGAGAAAGGAACATCATGTGACGAACCGCAATAACGTCGCCTTGCTCTGTTTCAATTACGGCTGGTTTCTTTTTAATAGCGCCTACAGCTAAAATAGCTACCTGAGGCTGATTAATAATCGGTGTTCCCATCACATTGCCAAAAGAACCCACGTTGGTCATGGTAAACGTGCCATTCTGCACTTCATCTGGTTGCAATTTATTATTACGGGCACGGTTTGCCAAATCATTAACCGCTTTGGTTAATCCAACTAAATTTAATTGATCGGCATTTTTGATTACCGGTACAATCAAATTGCCCGATGGCAAAGCGGTAGCCATACCAATATTGATATCTTTTTTCTTGATGATCTGGGTACCGTTTACCGATACGTTAATCATCGGGTAATCTTTGATGGCACGTGCCACGGCTTCAATAAAAATCGGGGTAAACGTGATTTTTTCGTTTTCGCGTTTCTCGAAAGATTTCTTGTTGCGTTCTCTCCATTGCACCAGGTTGGTTACATCGGCTTCTACAAAAGAAGTTACGTGCGGAGAAGTTTGCTTACTCATTACCATATGGTCGGCAATAAGCTTGCGCATACGGTCCATTTCTATAATTTCATCTCCACCCGAAATCGAAACAGCTGGAGCAGCTTTTGGTATTTGTTCAACTTTCGGACTTTCAGATTTCTCCACTTTTGGAGAAGAATTTACTTTCTGAGCAATAAAATCTAAAACATCTTGTTTGGTTACTCTACCTTCTGAACCAGATCCTTTAATTTGATCTAATTCGGATATAGAGATGCCTTCTTCTGCGGCAATACTTTTTACTAATGGAGAATAAAAACGATCTGAATTGCTGAAATCTGGTTTTGGTACATCTGCCGCTGCGGCCGGTTCATTTAATTGTTCTAAACCGGGAATTTCCGCTGCTTGAGCTACCGGTTCGGCTACAGCAATTGGTTCCGGATTTTGGGCCGGAGCAGCAATTGCCGCATTCATATCGGTTTCGATAATGGCAATAACCTCTCCTACTTGAACTACATCATTTTCTTTAAATAACTGTTTAATCAATTTTCCGGCAACCGGCGATGGCACTTCAGAATCGACTTTATCGGTAGCTATTTCCAATACAGATTCGTCTATCTGAATGGTTTCGCCTACTTGTTTAGCCCATTTTATAAGTGTTGCCTCGGCAACGCTTTCGCCCATTTTTGGAAGTGTTAATTGATATTCGGCCATTAGGTATATAATTAGTTCGTGGGCAAAAATAAGGTTTTTAGCGGATTGTTATCAAATGAGTTTGAGGATATGCTCTAAATAAACGGTTGAAACCGTTGTAAACTTATTTCTAATCCTGCATAGCCCAGGTTTTAACCCTGGGCTATGTTTAAGCATAATCTTCTTTGAGTAATTTATGCAGCATTATTAATGCATTTACCGCAGAACGCTCTATGTTCTCTTTTCTTTTCTTCCCGAAAAGGAATTTTTTACTAATCGTTTTGGTTTTATTAGCTACCGCGATCCAAACGGTACCTACTGGTTTTTCTGGCAAACCGCCATCGGGTCCGGCTATGCCGCTGATGGCTACTGCATAATCTGCTGGATAACGATCAATGGCTCCACGTGCCATTTCTCCAACCACTTCGGCACTAACTGCACCATGCTGGTTTAAAGTTTCGTGCTTAACGCCAAGCATACTTTCCTTTAATTCGTAAGAATATGCCACGGCGCTGCCTGCAAATACAGTGCTTGAACCCGGGTGTTGCGTAATCTGATGCGCCAGGTAACCGCCCGTACAACTTTCGGCCAGCACCAATTTCAGATTTCGCGATTCCATCATATCCAGAATCACTTTTTCAAAAGGAATATCTCCATCTACAATTAAATATGGAGCTATTACTTTTTTAATCTCTGTTGCAATGGTTTTTACTTCGGTTTCCAGTGCCAATTGATTGTTGCCATAAGCACTTAAACGTAAACGAACCTGACCTAACTTGGGCAGATAAGCTAATTTAATGTGGGCTGGTAAAATATCCTCAATATGAGCAATTTGTTCGGCTAAAAACGATTCGCCAATACCGGCAGTAAGTAAAGTGTGATGATAAATATGTGGCAGTTTAAAATGCTTTTTTAAACGTGGAAAAACTTCTTCTTCCATCAGATATTTCATTTCGTAAGGCACACCCGGTAAGGAAACGATGATGCAGTTATCCTGCTCGAACCACATACCCGGTGCAGTTCCGTTTTTGTTTAACAATACGGTGCAGTTTTCGGGCACATCAGCTTGGGCTATGTTAACGGGTAAAAGTGGTGCTTTATAACGGGCGAAAATTTCTTTAACCTGTTCGAGGGTTTGTTCATCTTGTTTAAATCCTACTTCAAAGTATTCAGCTAGCGTTTTTTTGGTAATATCATCTTTTGTTGGCCCTAATCCTCCGGTAATGATAACCAGATCGGCTCGTTGCGACGCGGCTTGCAGGGCATTTAAAATATCTTCTTTCTGATCAGAAATAGAGGTGATTTGTTTGATACGAATCCCAATTTCATTCAGTTTCTGCCCCATCCAGGCAGAGTTAGTATCTACAATCTGACCGATGAGAATTTCATCACCTATGGTTATAATTTCTGCGTACATGTTTAGAAGTTGTTGTAAAAATCGCGTCGTTTACTGAGCTTTAAATCCTGCAAAATTGAAGCTTTAACCCGTAAATCGACACTGTAACTGCGATAAGTTCCAAAAGGAATCCATCCGAAAGAAAGGTCCCAGCAATGCAAATCGCGGTAGATAGAGACCTGTGTTAAACTAATTTTTTTCTGTTTGAAATCGTATCCTGAATTATACACTATTTTCCATTTCGGGGTAACCGTAAAATCTCCACTAAAATTAAATGTATTGGTGGTATTGGCTATTAATCCGGCTTTAGAATAGTTAAAACTGTAAGAAGCCCTAAAATTCCAAGGAATATTAAAATCTACAAAAGCATTTCTGTCGCGGTTGAGTAAATCTAACTGTTCTGCCTGGTTATTGGTCAGATTTTGCAAACTGTTTGGCGAGCTGGCCTGTTTGTTTTTTTGTTTACTTAAACCGGTAGAGTTGATATTAAAATCAAAGGCAACTCCAAAATTGGTTAATCGGGCAAAATTTCCTTTAGAAAAAGTATAAGCATCCATTCTTTTACCCTGATCATTGATTTGGTAGGGATCTAATGTTCCAAAAAAGTTGATGCCTAATAATTGTTTAAATAAAGCGGTTCTTCCAGAAAAATTAATGTTTGATAATTGGAAAGAATCGGCAACAAAATTGTAATTACCAGAGAATGTTAGACCTTGTATAATTGGAATTTTCTCTGTTTTACCAGCAGAATCTGTCCTCGATTTTATTTTTGCTTCGATATTATTATCTAAACTAAAGCCGATACTGGCTGCCTTGCCTCTTCCGGGCGAACCGAAAACGCCTTGTTCAAAAATGGAATACGGCGTTATATCTCCCTGAGCATTGGTTTGCACATCTCTGTAAAAACCGAATTTATCGGAACCAAAATCTGGTCGATAATTGAAACTAAGCGATGGTGTAGCCACATGCCTTAAGGCTACTAACCGTCCTTTTTTGAAATTAACCTGACCGTAGAATTTGGTAGTTAAACCGCTGCTTAAACCATATTCGTAAGAGCGGCTAAAGCCAGGTATAGTATCGGTTAAAACTTTATCATCAGCCGGCGAATAATTTTTTCTGATGGTTTGCGTATACCAGTTTTCGGTATAATTGATACCGTTAGTCCAGTTAAAAAACTTAAGTACATTCAAGGAAATTCCTACCGGGATACTGTGTTGAAATCCATTTCTGAAATCTTTAAGACTACCCTGCTTAAATAGCAAATCTTCTTTAGTATCAATGGAATTGGTTCCTCTTAAATTATATCCCACATTAATACGTTGATACCATTTCTGCTCGCCGGTTCTTTTCTTAGAATCAAAAGGACTAATGGTACTCATGTTCAGGCTAAAGGTGGGCAGCTCTAGATAGACCGTTTTTAGCTGCATATCCTGCCGGTGGCTTAAACTGGATGTGAAATTGAATAAACCGTCGGCAAATGTTTTACCGTAACTAATATTGGAAGAAAGCGTATTACGGGTTAATTGATCAAAATTATAGGAGCCCCCGGCTGCAGTATTGCTAAAATAGCTAGAGGTACCGGCATTAACCGATGCACTAAAGGTAGTTCCGGGATTGGCTTCTGGGCGCTGGGTATGACTCCACTGTAAATTAAAATCTTTGAATGGCTTATATCCCGGCGTTCCTTCTATACCAGTTCGGGTAGAAGCATATTTAAAATTCAGGTTGCCATCGTATTTGTACTTTTTCTGATAACGTGCTGCAGCACTCATATCATACGAACCACGGCTATACAAACTCCCCCGAAGGGTCATGTCCCAATAATCGTTTAGGCCGATGTAATAGCCAAAATCACGCATAAAGAACCCACGAACAGCATCTTCACCAAAACTGGGAAACAATATACCTGAAGCCCTCTTGTTGGCTTTCGGAAAAAAACCAAACGGAATACCAGCCGGTAAGGGTACGTCTTCAATCTCCAGAAAAGCCGGACCGGTTATGATTTGATTTTCGGTAACAATACCTCGGGTAATGAAAATTCCAAAATGCGGATGTTCTAAATTACAAGTACTGTAAATACCATTTTTAAAGAAACCCTCATCGTATTGGTTCTTTTTAAACTGGCGTGCAGAAAGATAGCCCCCATCTACTTCAGAAAAAACTCCGTAAGATTTTCCTTTTTTAGATTCGATGTTAAAAATTAATGAATCGGTGGTAATGGGCGCATCGCTTCCTTGTTTAAAAATGGGCTTGCCGGCATAGCGATTAGTTGTTTTATCGAAACGTCCGCTGGCAAAAATGGTATTGTGTTTTTGATCGAGACGAATAAAATCAGCATCCAATTCAAAATCGGTGTAAATAATTCTGGCTTTGCCGTATAAATAAATAATTTCGTTTTTACGATCTATGCGAATAGAATCTTCGGCACCATATTTTACTTCTGCATCCAGTTTGGCATCCTGCCTTTTTATGGTATCTGTTTTAACCAGAGTGCTTTTTACTGCCGAATCTTGTTGTGCAACAGCTGTAATTGCTGCTCCGCAAAACAGGGCAAAAACAATTAAATAACGAAAAAGGAGTTTAATAAATTCCAAACTTAGCCGATGAATACTATTTTTGTAAAGGTTTATCACAAAAATCGCTCAAAATTAATGAAAATAATCCCATTCATCAGACCGATTTACGCTTTATTAACGGTTTTACTCTTCGTTCCATTGCTTTTATCGGCTAAAAAATCGCCAGATACGCCCTATCGTATCAAAACCATTGTAATTGATGCTGGCCATGGCGGTCAGGATAGTGCCACCCACGGCGGATTTTCTAGAGAAAAACACGTAGCCCTGGCCACTGCTTTAAGGCTAGGAAAGGCTATTGAGCAAAATATGAAAGATGTACGGGTGGTTTACACCAGAACTGCTGACGTTTTTGTGCCCCTTTACGAACGGATTGGCATTGCTAACCGGGTTAAAGCCGATTTGTTTATCTCTATACATTGTAATATTGCGGCTTACGATAAGAAAGTGATTGTTGGATATCGAAAAAACAAATACGGTAAAAAGGTACCGATCTATAAAAATCAAACCACTTTTGTTAGAACCACCACCGGTACAGAAACTTTTGTATCGGGTTTCGGGCGTTTAGACGAACAGGATATTGCACTTCGAGAAAATGCGTCGATTTTATTAGAAAAAGATTACAAGGAGAATTATGAAGGCTATGATCCTAAAGATCCGGAAAGTATCATCATGTTTTCTTTCTTAAAAAATGGATTTAGAGAGCAAAGTATAAAATTGGCTACCTTTATGCAGGATGAGTACAGTAAATCTGGAAGACCCGACCGTGGCGTTAAAGAAAAAAGCCTGGCCGTTTTGGCACGAGCCGGAATGCCGGCAGTATTAACTGAAATTGGGTTTTTGTCTAACGAGGAAGAAGAAACTTATTTAAGTTCTGAGTCTGGACAAACCGAAATAGTGAATGCATTACTAAAAGCTATTCAATCGTATAAAAAACAGGTTGAAATCGAATAAAAAATATCTACAAACTTCTATAAAAACAAAATTTTGAAAATTTCAAACGAAACGAAAGTAGGCATTCTAGCTACGGTAGCAATTACCATCCTCATCTTAGGATATAGCTTTTTAAAAGGTATGGATATCTTTTCGGGAGATAATGAATTTTATGCTGTTTATCCTAAAATTGATGGTTTAACCGAATCTAGACCGGTATTGGTTAATGGTTTTCAGGTGGGGCGGGTATCTGCACTAAAACTTAATCCGGATGGACGGATTTTGGTGGAGTTTCAAATTAATCCGGATTATAAAATCCCGAAAAACACCATTGCTAAATTAGAAAATACTGATTTATTAGGCGGAAAAGCCGTAGTATTTATGCTGGGTAACAGCACTGATTTAGCTAGCAATGGCGATACTTTAACCGGAGCAGTTCAAATTGGTTTTATGGATCAAATTAAACCGGTACAGGCTAAAGCCGAAATGATTGCCAGCCGCATGGACTCTATTTTAAACTCAATCAATCAAACCATCAATCCTGAGTTTCAGAAGAATTTTAACCAAAGCTTTACCAGCATTGCTCAAACTTTAAAAACGCTTGAAAGTACCAGCCAAAAAGTGGATGGTTTAGTTGGCGCTCAAAGCCAGCGTATTGGTGATATCTTAGCCAATTTAGAGTCGATGACTGCAAATTTGAAAAAAGTAAGTCAGGAAACAGCAAATGCCAATCTGGGACAAACTTTAGCCAATGCCAACAAGGCGGTAAGCGATTTACAACAAGTGGTTAACAAAATCAATTCAGGTCAGGGTTCTTTGGGTTTATTAATCAACGATCAGCAACTTTACAATAACCTAAGTCAGGCTAGCGGAAATTTAGACAAACTGATGATTGATTTTAAAGCAAATCCAAAACGCTACGTTCACTTCTCGGTTTTCGGCAAGAAAAACTAAAGTATTTGGAGGGTTTTACCTTCGATGGCTAGTTCGGTATTCTGAAAAACCGACCGACTTTCTTCCAGCAAGGGCTGTAATTCGCGGTAGCGGGCCGAAAAATGTCCGATAAGTAATTGCTTTACTTCTGCTTTTTGAGCCACCTCTCCTGCTTCTAAAGCCGTAGTATGAAAAGTTTCTTTGGCCCTATCCAGCATATCGTGCATAAAGGTGGCTTCGTGATACAATAAATTCACTCCTTTAATTTGCTCGAGGTAAGTCCAATCGCAAATCGTATCTGAGCAATAGGCATACGATCGTGGTTCGTCTGGCGGGCTGGTTAATTCACTGGATGGATGCACCTTACCGCTCTGATCAGTAAAAGAAAAACCTTTCTTAATCAGTTCGCGGTGTTCGGCCGGAATTTGCAATTCTGCTACTTTATCTAATCGGATTTTGGGTAAGCGCCTTTTTAAGGTGAATTTAAAACCTGTACAAGCTATCCGGTGATTGAGGATAATAGTTTCTACCTCTACATCTGAGTTTTGAAAAATGGCTGCAGTTTGCTCTGCCTGGGTAGCCGTAAATTCTAAGGGGTAACGCAGCGTAGTTAAAGAGTGTTTAAAATTGACATCCAAAATTTCTTTCAATTCTGGCGGACCGAAGAGCTGCAGTGCTTTGGTTCTTCCGTTTAAATGCATGGAAGAAAGTAAACCTATCAAACCTAAATAATGATCGCCATGCAAATGGCTGATAAAAATATAATCGATTTTTTGATACCTGAACCCAAATCGCATCAGCTGCTGCTGAGTGCCCTCTCCGCAATCAATGAGATAGTATTTCTCATTAATATTTAAAAGTTGTGAGGTTGGATTTCTATTGTAAATGGGTGTTGCTGAACTGCTTCCCAGGATGGTAAGCTCAAATTTCATCTGAAAGCGGCATCAATGTTATCTGGCTTCTTTTTTCAATTCTTTTTCTATCTCTTCCATAAAAATGAGATCAATGGCTTCATCATTTGACGGGACAATGGTTAACACCTCTTCCAGTTGTGAAATGTGAACCAACCTTGTGATGTTTTCATTAAGATGGGTAAGAATAAACACACCTTCTGCATTTTTACAGATGCGATGGCCAACCAATAAACTACCCAAGCCTGAAGAATCGGTATACTTCACTTCAGACAAATCCAGGATAATATTGCGCTGGCCTTCAGTATTAATTAGAATCAATTCTGACTTTAGCTTAGGCGATATTAAACTGTTGAGTTTCTGCTCGTCCAGCTTAAAAATCACATACTTATCGTGTTTGTCAATGGTAAATTTCATCTTATCCTAAGGTAGTTAAAAAATTGTTATTTACAATTATTTTTTTGAGAGATTGTTTAAACTTTTTACGATGTTTTGCTCCATTCTTACTAGAATATCCTGATTATCGGGCTTCACGAAAACATCACCGGTAATTTGTTCGTATAGCTCAATATAACGCTCAGAAATGGTGTTAATCCAAACTGCAGACATGTGTGGAACCTGCTGACCATCTTTACCCTGAAAACCATTCTCTATCAACCATTTACGAACAAATTCTTTTGATAATTGGCGCTGGGGCTCGTTGGCTGCCTGACGTTCTGCATAGCCATCGGCATAAAAATACCGAGAAGAATCGGGCGTATGAATTTCATCAATCAGCGTAATTTCTCCGCTTGCAGACTTTCCAAATTCATATTTAGTATCTACCAAAATTAAGCCGCGTTCGCGGGCAATTTCAGTGCCACGCTGATATAAAGCATGGGTATATTTTTCTAGCTGGATATAATCGGCTTCGGCAACAATTCCTTGGGCTAAAATTTCCTCCCGGGATATATCTTCATCATGCCCCACCGAAGCTTTGGTTGTTGGGGTAATAATTGGCTGCGGAAGTTGATCATTCTCCTTCAATCCATCGGGTAAAGCTACGCCGCAAACCCTACGTCTGCCGGCCTGATATTCACGCCAGGCATGTCCGGCTAAATAACCCCGAATCACCATTTCTACTTTAAAAGGCTCACAGATTTTTCCGATCGTTACCGATGGATCGGGCACATCTATTACCCAGTTCGGCACAATATCGCTGGTGGCTTTTAAAAATTTGGCGGCAATTTGGTTCAAAACCTGGCCTTTATAAGGAATAGGTTCGGGTAAAACCACATCAAAAGCAGAAATACGGTCGCTTACCACCATTACCAGGTATTGGTTATTAATGGTGTACACATCTCTCACTTTGCCTTTGTAAAAAGCAGTTTGTCCGGGTAATTGAAATTGAGTTTCTTTAAAAGATTTCATGTAAAATTATTTCTGAATATCGCCGTAAGCTTCTAAAATGCGTCGCACCAATTTATGACGAACCACATCTTCGCCGCTTAGGTAAATGATATCTATACCTTTAATTTCGGGTAAAATGCGCAATGCCGTATGTAAACCCGATTGCTGTATTTTGGGCAAATCGATTTGAGTAACATCTCCGGTTACAATAAACTTAGCTGTTGGACCCATACGGGTTAAAAACATTTTCAATTGCATATCGGTTGCATTTTGGGCTTCATCCAAAATCACAAAACAATTATCGAGGGTACGGCCACGCATAAAGGCCAATGGTGCAATTTCTATGGTACGGTTTTCCAGGTAAAGTTTTAGTTTCTCGGCCGGAATCATGTCGTCCAAAGCATCGTAGAGCGGACGTAAATACGGATCAATCTTTTCTTTTAAATCGCCGGGTAAAAAACCGAGGTTCTCCCCTGCTTCAACTGCTGGGCGGGTTAAGATGATTCGTTTAATCTCTTTGTTTTTCAGTGCTCTTACCGCCAAAGCAACGGCAGTATAGGTTTTTCCGGTTCCTGCAGGGCCGATGGCAAAAATAACATCGTTTCTGTTGATACTTTCTACCATGCGGCGCTGATTGGCCGTACGGGCTTTAACCACAATCCCGTTAGGGCCAAAAACAATAGGTTCTGAACCGTTATTGGGTACAACGGCCAATTCAGTTTCGATTACACCTGGCTTGGCGCCCAAAATATGTTCCAAATCATTATTGTTTAAGCTTTGGAATTTATCTACATGATCAAGAATTTCTTGAAATTTGACATGAAAATGCTTCAATTCAAATTCATCTCCCAAGATTTTTACCTCGTTTCCGCGGGCCACAATCTTAATTTTGGGAAAATGTTTTTTAAGAATTTCGAAGTATTCGTTGTTTGCACCCCATAACATTACGGGGTTCAGGTTTTCGAGGGTGAGGATGAGTTCGTTCAAGTGGAAAATTAATAAAGGTTGCTTTTACAATTTACGCTTTTTTATGCGATAAAAATTTGAATATTTGTAAGCACTTTAACCACAACAAGAATACTAATAAATATTCATTTTTCTGAATGGCAATTATCACTTTAACTACCGATCTGGGATCTAAAGATTTCTACCAGGCCGCCCTGAAAGGTAGCATTCTGAAACTGTTGCCAACAGTTAATTTAGTAGATATTGCACATGATATTGCTGCATTTAACATTCCGCAGGCAGCCTTTGTACTTAAAAACTCCTTCCATTATTTTCCGGAAAACACGGTACACCTTATTGGTATAGATTCTGTTTACCATGAACATAGCCGCTACCTGGCCTTGCGTTATAAAGACCATTACTTTGTGGGCTCAGATAATGGAATTTTCTCTTTGTTGTTTGATGATGAACCCGGCGAAATTGTAGAAATCAATATTATGCAGGATTTAAACTTTCTGCATTTTCCGCTTTCTGATATTTTAGCCAAAGCCGCCACTCATTTGGCCAATGGCGGAAAATTGAATGAAATTGGCCTGCCAATTAGCCATTTGGAGCAGCGAATGACGCTGCAGCCGGTAATTGAGGGCGATATTATCCGCGGAAGCGTGATTTATATCGATTCTTTTCAAAACGTAATTACCAATATTACCAAAGAGCTGTTTACCCGTTTTCAAAAAAACCGGAAATTTAGTTTGTATTTCCGTAGAAACGAATCTATTTCAGCTTTAAGCTGGCATTATAATGAAGTGCCCGAAGGCGAAAAACTTTGTTTATTCGGCATTAGCAATCACCTGGAAATTGCCATTAATAAAGGGAACGCCAGCGGCTTGCTGGGTTTACATATTGGCGATATTGTACGAATAGAATTTAACAAATAAGATGATTACCCGTATTGTTAAAATGCATTTTGCACCCGGCAATGCGGAGGCATTTCTGCTTATTTTTGAAGAGATGAAAGCGCATATTGCGCAAAGCAAGGGTTGTTTTTCTTTAAAGCTACACCAAGATATTAATCACCCCGATCAGTTTTTTACCATCAGCATTTGGGAATCTGAGCAAGATTTGAATAATTACCGCCAATCGGAATTATTTAAATTAAC
>CAZFAE010000026.1:7743-12493 GCA_964516035.1 uncultured Sphingobacterium sp. | reverse complement strand
GGGAATCTGAGCAAGATTTGAATAATTACCGCCAATCGGAATTATTTAAATTAACTTGGGCCAGGGTTAAGCCATTATTCGCCGAAGCAGCAGCAGCTTGGAGTTTGATATAGTCCTCAGTATTGAGATTTGAGTATTGAGAGACAACCAATAAGCGCCCAGTCTAAATACTCAATACTATTAAACAATAAATTGACGTAGCACTGAGTAACGGGCTCCGTTAAATCTTAAAATAAAAGCTATTTTTGCCAAGCCTGTAAATAATGGGCTATCTTAATAAAAAATGGCAAGATCTACATTAAACAGCGGCAATACACAGGCAGAAGAGTTATCAAAATCTAAACTCAACAGAGAAAATATCAATAAAATTTCTGAACTGCTACAATACCTCAAGCCTTATCGCATTAAATTCTTTTTCGGGCTCTTATTTCTTTTATTATCCAGCTTAACGGGCCTGGCCTTCCCTGCCCTTTTGGGTGCCATGATTGATGCCGCACAAGGCAAACAAAAACTCGATTTTATTCCGGCCAGCATCAATACCATTGGTTATATCTGTTTCATCGTATTATTTCTGCAATCTTTTGTTTCCTTTTTCAGGATACGTTTTTTTGTAGAAGTGGCCGAACGGGCTTTGGCCGATATCCGCCGCGATACCTATTTCCGTTTAATTACCCTGCCCATGAATTTTTTCGCTAACCGCAGGGTGGGCGAATTAAATAGCCGTATTTCTGCGGATTTATCTCAAATACAAGATACCTTAACCACTACTCTGGCCGAAATGTTCCGCCAAATTGTATTGTTAATTGGCGGTATTACCCTTTTATTTATTGTTTCTTATAAACTCACCTTATTAAACCTGGCTATTCTGCCAATATTGGTGGTAGCCGCCGTTATTTTCGGAAAATTCATCCGTAAAATTTCACGGGCTGCACAAGACCAATTGGCCGATTCGAACACCGTGGTACAGGAAACTTTGCAGGGTATTGCCAATGTAAAAGCCTTCGTAAATGAAGCTTATGAAGCAGGCCGTTATGAAAAAAGCCTCAAAAAGGTGGTTAACATTGCTTTAAAAGGTGCAACTTATCGTGGGGCTTTTGCTTCCTTTATTATTTTCTGTTTATTTGGAGCCATAGTTGCCGTTATTTGGTACGGTTCTGCCCTGGTTGCTGCCGGAGAACTATCTGTAGGCAGCCTCACTACTTTTATTTTGTATGCCATTTTTGTGGGTGCTGCCATGGGCAGTTTCCCTGAATTGTATGCCAATGTACAAAAGGCTGTTGGGTCCAGCGAACGTGTTTTGGAAATTCTGCATGAGCAAAATGAAACTATTTCTATCCACGAAAGTGAAAACCGAATCAGTCAGAAAATAAGCGGTAATCTGATTTTTAATGAGGTTGATTTTACTTACCCATCCAGGCCGGAAATGCCGATTTTAAAACAGGTGAGCTTTGAAGCCAAAACCGGAGAACGGGTAGCCATTGTGGGGCCAAGCGGAGCCGGAAAATCTACTTTGGCTTCTTTAATATTGCGGTTTTACGAAGCCGATGGCGGCGAAATTTTGTTTGATGGCAAAGCTTCAAGTCAATATTCATTAACTGATATACGCAACCAGGTAGCTATTGTACCGCAGGATGTGTTGCTATTTGGCGGTTCAATTTTAGAAAACATCGCCTATGGTAGATTAAACGCCAGCCAGGAAGAAATCATCGCGGCAGCAAAACGTGCAAATGCCGATGAATTTATACAGAGCTTCCCGGAAGGATATGATACCTTGGTGGGCGAACGTGGCATCAAATTATCGGGCGGACAAAGACAACGCATTGCCATTGCACGGGCTTTATTGAAAGACCCTGCTATCTTAATTTTAGATGAAGCCACTTCTTCGCTCGACTCAGAATCGGAGCGTTTGGTGCAAGAGGCTTTAGAAGAATTGATGAAAAACCGTACTTCTATTATTATTGCGCACCGTTTATCAACCATTCGTGAAGCAGACCGTATTGTGGTGCTCGAAAAAGGAAAGGTAATTGAAAACGGAACCCACCAGCAGCTGATGCTGAATAAAGAAGGTTTATACCGCTATTTGAGCACGCTACAATTTGAAAGCTAAATCTGCGTTTTATCATTATTAAATTAATGATGATGTCAGATATAGGTTTTAGCGGACTAGGTTCCTTTGCTTTATTTCTATTTATTTCCTGTTTTTTTGGACTACTTATATTTTTACTGGCAGTCCGTTTCTCCTTACTCAATACCGAAGCTCCATCTAATGCCGGCAAAATAAACGGCATTTGGCTAAAAGCGGCTTTAATTCCATTCTTTATGGCTATTGCGGGCCTGGTTGCTTTGAGTGTTTTTAATGGAAATCTAAATGTGAATCAACTATTCGACCAATATTTAGCTATCGCGATGGTTTGCGCCGGCATATTTTTGGGCATTGTTTATTTGATTTTGGGCTACAGAAAGCTTAATTAACCGGATGGATAACCAGCCCGGCTGGAAATTTGGGCTCAAACCAGGTAGATTTCGGAGGCATTACTTCCCCGGCATCAGCAACTTGAATTAACTCTTCAATACTGGTTGGAAAAAGCGTAAACAGTGCATCAAATTCGCCATCGTCTACCTTTTTTACCAAATCTTTAATCGGTATTAAACCACCAGCAAAACTTAATCGGGCATCTGTCCTGGGGTCTTTAATTTGTAGTATATTAGTTAAAATCTGCTCTTGGAGTATGGAAACATCTAATCCGGCAACCGGATTAACGGCATTGATATTGGGCTGATTACATGTCAATACGTACCATTTACCGTCCAGGTATAAACCAAACTGATGTTGTTTTTCGGGTTTGAACGGGCCTTTTTTGACCAATTCGTACACTTCAAAATCTATTTCCAGCTTTTTAAGGAATTCGGCAGCAGATAGTTTTCCTAAATCTTTTACCAGGCGATGAAATTCGAAAATATGCAATTGGTTTGTGGCCATATACACCGAACTGAAGTAATTATATTCCTCATTTCCGGTATGTTTCAGGTTGAGTTTACGGCGCTCAATGCCATAAGTGGAAGCCGCCGCTGCCCGATGGTGGCCATCGGCAATATAGGTGGTTTTTAAAGCGCCGAAAGCCTGAATGATGCTTGCTATTTGATTTTCTTCATCTACTCGCCATAATTGATGCGTGGCACCTGATTTAGCAAATGTTAAAAACGGTTTTTGAGCAACAATGGTTTGAATTATATTTTGGAGTGTTTCATCTGGCGGATAGGTAATTAAAACAGGATTGGCATCTATACCTGTTTGCTGTAAATAATCAATCAACCCCTTTTCTCTATCGGCACGAGTTAATTCATGTTTTTTGATGGTATTATTCAGGTAATCGTCAATGGCGGTAACCGTCCAAATTCCGGTTTGGCTTAAACCCAGATGATTTACCCGGTAAATATAAATCGCGGGCTTTTCGCTTCGGATTAAAATTCTTTTTTCCAGGAATTCTTCGAAATTTTCGTTGATTTTTTTGAAAGCCAATTCCGTTTTAGAACCCATTAAAAAACGGTTTTCTAATTTTGGCACCAGCATATTTACATAAGAATTTGGGCTTTGATTCCGGATTTTACGTGCAGTATCTAAATCCATGTTTTCTACCTGCAGCACTACTTCTTCAACAAATTGCTGAGCCGGATGAATACCTTTAAATGCTTTTATTTTAGGCATAAACCCTTGTTTTTTCGATTATTTTTTAAAAAAATCGATAATGAGATTGGCTAATTCGGTTCCAATACGCTCCTGGGCTTCGTTGGTAGAAGCACCAATATGTGGCGTTAAAGAAATTTTTGGATGCGCCAATAGTTCTGCAAGCGGTGTAGGCTCGTTTTCAAAAACATCCAATCCGGCGAAAGCCAATTTACCAGAATTTAAAGCTTCAATTAAAGCAGGCTCATCTACCGTGCCTCCACGAGAACAATTAACCAAAGCGGCTCCTGTTTTCATTTGCTCAAATTCGGCTTTACCAATTACCGGTTTATCAGCAAAAGGAACGTGTAAACTAATAAAATCTGCCTTGCTGATTAAATCGGATAAAGAAACTGATTGTACAGGAACCTCTACTTTAATATTGCCTGCCAGTTCTAAAGTTAAAGTAGATGGTACTTCAAATAAATCGTAAGCCAATACTTCCATGCCTAAGCCCAAGGCTATTTTGGCGGTTTCTCTGCCAATACGGCCAAAACCAATAATACCGATGGTTTTGCCACGCAGTTCGATGCCTTTGGCGTAAGCTTTCTTTAAATCGTTGAACTGGGTTGCACCAGAAACTGGCATTTTACGGTTGGCGTCCTGCAAAAATCGGATACCCGTAAATAAATGCGCAAAAACCAGTTCGGCTACCGAAAGTGAAGAAGCTGCCGGGGTATTTACCACGGCTAATCCTTTGCTTTTGGCATATTCTACATCAATATTATCCATACCCACTCCTCCTCTACCTATCAATTTCAGATTTGGGCAGGCATCAATCAATTCTTTACGAACTTTAGTGGCACTGCGAACCGTAATGGCATCGTAATTTTGAAGTGCTTCGGCTAATTGTTCTTGCGGAATAGTTTGGGTATCTACCTGAAAACCGGCTTGTTCTAGTAAAGATTTGCCTATTGGGTCGATGCCATCGTTGGCTAATATTTTGATCATTTTTTTGAGATGTAGCTGAATGAATTATTAAGCGTGTTTTTCGGCAAATTCCTGCATGGCATCAATCAGCACGTG
>CAZFAE010000026.1:0-7643 GCA_964516035.1 uncultured Sphingobacterium sp. | reverse complement strand
TGAATTATTAAGCGTGTTTTTCGGCAAATTCCTGCATGGCATCAATCAGCACGTGAACGCTGGATATTGGCAAAGCATTGTACATGGAAGCTCTAAAGCCACCCACACTACGGTGTCCTTTAATTCCGATGATATCGCGGTCTTCTACAAACTTTTGAAAATCCTTTTCTAAGTCCGGGTTTTCCATTACAAAACAGATGTTCATGTTAGAACGGTCTTCTACGGCACAAGCACCTTTAAATAAAGGATTGCGGTCAATTTCGGCATATAAAGCACGGGCTTTAGCTAAGTTTTCTGTAGCTATTGCCGCCACACCACCTTTGGCTTTTAACCATTTCAGGTTGAGCATAGACACGTAAATGGAGAATACCGGCGGGGTATTGTACATCGAGCCGCCTTCTATATGGATTTTATAATCCATCATGGATGGTATTTTACGGTCAATTTTACCCAACAGTTCATCTTTTACAATAACCAGGGTTACTCCGGCCGGACCCATATTTTTTTGAGCACCGGCATAAATTAAATCAAAATCGGCTACGTTTACTTCGCGACTAAATATATCTGATGACATGTCGCAAACCACCGGAACAGGTGATTTTGGGAAAGCATGCATCTCGGTTCCGTAAATGGTATTGTTAGAAGTGCAGTGGAAATAAGCTGCATCTTTTGGTATTTCGTAATCTTTTGGAATAAAGGTATAATTCTGCTCTTTTGAGGAAGCCACAACAGCTACTTCGCCAAATAATTTGGCTTCTTTGATGGCTTTATTGGCCCAAACGCCGGTATCTAAATAAGCGGCTTTTTGTCCATCGCTCAAAATATTCATGGGCACCATGGCAAACTGCATACTGGCACCGCCTTGTAAAAACAGCACAGAATAGCCTGCAGGCACATTTAATAAAGTTTTTACCAAACGTTCGGTTTCGGCTACTACTTCTTCAAATTCGGGAGTACGGTGCGAAACTTCCAGAATGGATAATCCAGTATGTTCCCATTCTAAAACGGCTTGTGCAGCTTGTTTAAATACTTCTTGCGGTAAAATGCAGGGGCCTGCGCCAAAGTTGTGTGTCATGGTATTTATTTTATATATTTTTCAAGGATTGAATCATTTTTTCTGGATTTTCGGCAGCAAAAACGGCATTTCCAGCTACCAAAACATTGGCACCTGCATCCACTAATTGGGAAATATTTACCAAACCCACTCCCCCATCAACCTCAATTAATAAATTGGGATTTGTTTGATTGGCCAATGTTTTTAATTTTTTGATTTTTGAATAAGTGTTTTCAATAAATTTTTGTCCGCCAAAACCCGGGTTCACCGACATGATTAACACCAAATCCAGATCGGGTAAAATATCTTCCAAAACCGAAACCGGGGTATGCGGATTGATGGCCACTCCGGCTTTGCATCCCAGATCTTTAATAGCCTGAACCGTGCGGTGCAAATGGGTGCACGCTTCGTAATGCACGGTAATGATCTCCGCTCCTGCCTTTTTGAAATCGGCCAGGTATGTATCCGGATTCACGATCATCAAATGCACATCTAATGGTTTTTTAGCGTGTTTGGCAATAGCCGACAAAACAGGCAAACCAAAGGAAATGTTGGGTACAAAAACCCCATCCATGATATCAATATGCAGCCAATCAGCTTCGCTAAAGTTTAGCATTTCTACATCGCGTTGCAGGTTGGCAAAATCTGCAGAAAGTACCGAAGGAGCTATAAGGTGTTTCATTGCTCAAATATAGCTAATCAGAAATAAAAAGCCCCTCCGATTTTCGGAGAGGCTTTTCCACATTTGTCAATTATTCGTGCTGAATAATGACTTGCTTTTTAATCAATTCATTTCCTTGTTGGATGTGAAGATAATAGATGCCGTTGGGGAGGTTTTGCGTGTCTAAAATCACTTCGATCTCCTGATTTTTGGATTTTTTAGTCAACATTTTTTTACCTTTTTCATTGTATAAGGTTAATTCAAATGGTGCGGGGTTAAGCGCAGCACTCCCCTGCTCTTCTGTATTGGCATTTAAACTGACTTTGAGTTCGCTGCCGGCGGGGTTAGGGAAAACAATTACTTCTTCTATTGGACCCGGCGGGGGAGCTACATAGCAGCTTCCTAATTCTTCTATATGCTTAGTGGGCAGACAATTAAATTTAAATTCTTTACAAACAGTAGTAGAGCCACACGCATTGGTCATCTTTACCTTTGCGCTAAATATCTGGTAGAGAGGATAACCATAACCACATTCAGGTGCATAAACTACAACTTCATAACTTTGTGTACTGCCCCAAGTAGAACCATTAACTGTCCATTGATAACTAACACCAGGAATATTAGGCACACTAAATACGATGGCATTAATTGGATAAAAATTTGGTGTATTGATAATACTTTCTGGCTCATTACTCTTTACTGCGAAATTATAATACTGTCCCTGAATTTCCTGGTAAGCCGGAGCACCGGAGGCAGTAATGGTTCTGCTTACTGATTTATCTCCACAAGATGAACCCGCTAAGTTAATTTTGGCAGTTAGAGTACCTGTCCCATTAGTATTCATTTTTACAGAAACCGTGCTTTGATTATTGGCACCATTAATTTGTATTGGACCCCAAGCCGTCCAGGTAATGCTGGCACCGGCTGGCACATCACTAAGGGAATAATTTGTAGTACCGCATATTGTAGCCGGGCCTACAATTGAACTGGGAGAAAAGCTACAATAATAATTACAATTTGCCTGCGGTTGACTCAAGTTTAACTCATCGGCCAACCATTTTCCATTTCTCTGTGTAAAAGAGATATGTTCTTCATTATTTCCTACGCCAGATGAAAAGGCCGTAATAAAATTATCAAATGGCGAATTTTTAGGTGCTGGTGGCGGTGTAGCCCCGGTATAAGAAGCGTAATAATCGATTAAAGTGAGTGGAACCAAGCCTTGGCCGATATCCAGGGCGCTGGTGGTGGGAACGAAAGAAAAACCGGGAGCAATATTTAGAGTTGCGCCAAGTGATTGGGCGACCTGAACTGCTTTATATGTGTCTTCAGTAATAAAGTTTTTTCCACCAGGTAAATTTTCATAAGTTAACATGCCATTTGGTAAATAAACTTTTTTATCATTGATAGAAACGGAGAGATTAATAAAGCCCAAGATTTTTTTCTTAAACGCAATTTTACCCCAATAACCTAAATTGGCTCCGCCAATGGCAGTAGAATTAGCTTCAAAATGATACATAAACCGGTCCTTATTCCCTGGCAACAAACCCCAGAGCAATGAGCTCTTACCTGTTAGGATAGCTATTAAAGGATAAAACCAAATCTTGTTAGGAAACATAAAACCATCATTAATTTTAAGTATACCATCTAGTAAAAAAAGGTTTGCACCTGGAGAAAGTTCATAAGGATTACCGCATTCTGATCCATTGCTAATTGCTACATTCCTGGAGAGCTGCGGATAGTTCAAATTTTGAAGTTCATTTTGCCATTGAATATGCTGTGAGTTGTCAAGCTGATAATTATCGTCCGCATAATTAATCAGCATCTGTTTTGCTGCTGGGGTATTGGCCATCGAGATTTTATTCAGGGCTTGGTTATCGAAGAAATTGATGATATCACCCAAAAAGCCTTTAAAGTATAATTTTCGTAAATTTTTTGCCAAATATTGAAATCCTAAAGGCACATTAGCCCCCTGATGCGGGGCATCATGGCTGATATACAGCCTAGTATCGTGATTTTCGCCGGCATCTTCCATCTTTTTTAATGCATAACGTGCGATAACGCCGCCCATACTACGGCCCAAAACCACATTTTTTTCTATGGGATTTAAACCATTAGCCACTTTAATTTCGTTTACTTTTCTGATGACCGTTTTTAATAGCAAAGTATTTAAACGCAAATCGGCTGTTCCATTTTGCCAGTCGATATAAATAACATCATATTGCGGGAAATCAATGAAAAGGTTTGTTAAATCAGTGGATTTAGAGTTAAAAATATCATTGTAAAAACCATCAAACGTATTAACTCCTCTAAAATCCTCGGGGTTGGTAAAAATACCCGGGTCAAAACCTTCGGCTACAATTAAGGGTTTATATATCTTTTTATCTGCATTGGCATATTGGATGGTGACATATCCTTTGGCCAGTACGCCATCAAAAGTTTCGGTACTGCTTACCGAATATATTTCTTGATTGTAAGACTGGCTGACCAAACTCCAACCTAAAATGAGATCAGCAGGTGGCGGTACAAAATCAGATTCGGATCCTAAACCTAAAATGGAGTCTTCAGAGAAACCCAGCTTATTAAATAAATTGCCCTGATCCTCGGCATTGGGGGCATAGCTTAAAGATACTGGAGATTGGATATGGATGATAGAATGACTTTGTAAAACACTATTGTCATTTAAGATAATTTTAAATTTAAGCTCTTTGCTACCATTGGTATAATACTGCACAGGTAAAGAAATACCGGGCTGCAGGATACGGAATCCCAATCCGTCGCCGGCATCTAGCTGGATAGCGCTTACCTGAGCTATTTGATTACTTAGCCAAAGTTCGGCTGGTAATAAAAATTGCAAATTTAAAGCGTTATATTCAATGGTAGCAGGTGCAAAAGCCATTACCGATTCCACCGTGTAGGGATTTTGCCAAACACCATTGACATATTTATCATAAATTTGGTCATTAAGTATGGTTACTTTATTGGCGCCATCATCACTAAAACGGCTGTACTGATAATACAAACCTGCCAAAGTAATTTGCCCGGGTTTTCGTTTAGCAAACCAAATACTGTCTACTTTTTGTGGATGTGGGAAAATGAAAGCGGTATTGGGATGTATCCGGGCAGTAGCCAGCGTGAGGTAAATATCATTCCAATTATCTACAAACACCCGGTTCGAATCTTGCAAAACCGTTCCCTTATAATAATTCAGTTCGGCCATTTCCAATGCTACATCCTTTAATAAACCAAAGGGCACTTTAGCTTTATCCAAATGCTGGAAGATATAATTCATCCGGGCAGCATAAGTGGTATCTGTTTCTTGTCCACGGATGCTTGTAGTTATCAAAACCAGCCACAGCAGGGCTAGCCCTAATTTATAATAAAGTTTTTTCATAAGATTTAGATTTAATAGTTATTTTAAATAGTAAACTTTACATCAAAACGTCCCTGCCTTACTTCTACTTTTTTTCCATCTTTATTAACTCCATCAAACCAGAAAGTACCTGATATGATTTGATTTCCATAATCAAACCTTAGAATGGTTAGTTCTCCCGTATTGATGGAATTTGTCGGGTATTCGATAATTGAACCATTACTTATTATGTAAAAATTCCCGGCAAACTGTCCATCTGTATTTAAATCTGATAATATAAATGTCTTTTCTTCTAACAATACATTGTCACCACTTAGCTGAATACCGTGTATTCCATCTTTATAAGATTTCTTATCAGATGCGCTCAAAACAAAATAATATTCAGGCTCATTTTCAACACTTAAATCCTGGTAATTACATTGAAAAATTGGCCCACCGAAAGGACTGCCCCGAGGAGTAAGGGCTTTCCCATCCACCAAACAGCCAAATGTGCCCGCCCCGGTTTGGGTAATAGGAGGTAGTTTGTCTATTTCTGGCGTACCAGGAGGAAACTCTTTTTCACATTGCATCCCGCTGAATAGAATTATTCCTGCCAACACCATTAAATAGATTAGTTTTCTAAATTTTTGTATTGTTTTCATGATTTTTAATTTAGATTGAACAATAGGATTTAATATTTATATCTTAAAATTTTACATCAAAGCGACCTTCCCTTACTTCCACTTTTATTCCATCGGAATTAATCGCATCAAACCAAAATATGCCTGAAACAATGCGATTGACCGGGTCGAAATGAGTAACAGTTAATTCACCCTGTGAAATTTGACTAGTTATATAATACTTATCCGTTTGACTATTATTGGTAATTATGGAATATTTTCCAGCAAATTGCCCTTTAGTATTATCTTGCGCCAACACAAACGTTTTTACTTGGAGTACAATAGCATCTCCGGTTATGCTGACCCCGGGAATTTGATTTGGGTAAGTTTCTTTATCAGACGCTGCCAAAACAAAAAAATATTCCGGCTCATTTCCAACTCCTAAATTCTGGTAGTTACATTGTAATTTAGGTCCTGAGAAAACACTACCCCTTGGAATAAAGGCCTTACCATCTACTAAACACCCGAATTTATTGGCCCCTGTTTGAGTAATTTTGGGTAGTTTGTCGATTTCTGGCGTGCCCGGAGGAAACTCTTTTTCACATTGCATGCCACTGAATAGTGTTATTCCTACCAATACAATTAAATGGATTGATTTTCTAAATTTTTGTATTGTTTTCATGGTTTATTGTTTTAAAAATTAACTATTTGAGACTATAAATCAACCCTAATTTGAGTACCCTACCGGTCTCGTAAATGAAAGAAAACTGCTTGTGCTGAAATATAAACCCCAGGCTTAACTGCCTGCTTAAACCCTTATTGATATAGGGATCGTTGTTACTGGCTTGGTATTCATCATTACCGAGAGTTTTACCATACATCAAGCGTATTGAATAACGGTTGTATTGGTATTTGCGCTGATGCCAAATGATTTCTGCCGATCCGCCAATTGAAAAAATTTGGGTATTTGAATTCACCAGGAAACCTGGTTGATTTGAAACCTCTTTTCTGAAATGGGCAAATTCACCCATTTCATTACTATAACTCAATTCAATACCCGGAAACCTGAATTCTGATCTGCCAAACGGCATTACATGGTTGGCAGAAAGCCTTAAACCATAACCTCCAAAAGACTTTGTTTCGAAATAATGAGCATCTTGAGATTCTAAATAACCATTATTATAAGTCCCCCAGAAACCATAAGCACCATAAGAAAGGTTGAATTTTTGAAATGCGTGGGCTCTGGAAAAGTTTAATTCCGTGTAATACTGTTCATCTTCAAAATTATCTGCAGAGCCTAAATTTACAATAGCTGAGAAATACATATTTGATTTCACAGAATCAATGGTCATGGGTTTAGGCTGATAAGAAATATCAGAACCTAAAAGGACTGGGGAGTATAAGGCAGGAGCGCAAGAACTAAAACAGATTAAAATACAGCCTAAAATGACTGATAAGCTAATGCCATTGAATGGGTATTTAGATTTTAATCTTGGATTATTTGTGGATTTGAAATTTGTATGTTGTTTAACACTCATAAATATTGTTTTTTAAGGTTGACCGGATATTCCATTAGGCTGAGTGTTGAGCAGCAAAATGGAATAAGCAGTTGTATTAAAAAATTGAGCGTTAACTTTTTACAAACCTAAAAGGTT
Organism: uncultured Sphingobacterium sp.; assembly: GCA_964516035.1. Lineage (GTDB taxonomy): Bacteria > Bacteroidota > Bacteroidia > Sphingobacteriales > Sphingobacteriaceae > JAIPAN01. The sequence continues at coordinate 304 of CAZFAE010000026.1, read as the reverse complement.
TAATACTAGTTAAAAATAATTAATGATGGATGGTAGAATCTGAAGGATGAATGACGCTTATTGGGCGACCAATGGAATAAATAAGGCTAAACAGCTATTTAAGAGGGAATAAAAAATTGTGATAAATGAATTGATTTTTGAATAAATCATTCAAACTATTATTCTGGATTACCTTCTTTCTGCAAATACGCTTTTATTTTCTGGAGGGCTGTCACATCAATTTGGTCTTTGGGGCGATTGCTTGCTTGTTTGGCTTTTATTAATTGATTGATGTGAAGGAAAGGAATATCAAGCTCGAAAATGG
>CAZFAE010000025.1:22415-27567 GCA_964516035.1 uncultured Sphingobacterium sp. | reverse complement strand
GTGGAGTCGGAGGGATTCGAACCCTCGTCCAAACATGGTGCAAATTACGCTTTCTACATGCTTAGCAATTGTTTAATTGTAGGGAAGGGGAAGGTCAATCGCTTACCTGTACCGTCTTCCTTAGGTGTTTTATTTCGCTTGTTTATCACACCGCTAAACCGGCTAGTTCGGTTGTTCGATGCCTCAAATGTTCAACTTACCAAACAGAAGCTGAACGAGACAAAAGCTATGCTAATTCTAAATTAGGCAGCTAAGGCGTAGTTGTTTTCGCCAATTATAGTTTGAAAGTTCAGATTAAAGCGCTAGACTAACAATGCGCTGCATGCTTACATACTTACCGCCATCCTGTCAATTCCGGTCGACCCCATATGTAAATACAAATATACAAAAATCGGGCCTGAAATTAAAGTTTATTCAAAGTCATGCTGCTTTCTGCTATTTTACCCGGATAAACTTCCAGTGCTTTCTCCAAACAATCCATGGCCTGGTTCAAGTCTTCTTTATTTAAAACATAAGCCAGACGGACCTCGTTTTTACCAGCACCTTCGCTGCTGTAAAAACCGGTAGCCGGAGCCATCATGATGGTGTTATTTTGGTAAGAGAAAGATTCCAGCATCCACTGGCAAAATCTATCCGAATCATCAATAGGTAAACGAGCCACCACATAAAAAGCTCCACCCGGATTAGGGCAAAATACGCCCTCAATTTGATTAAGTCGCTTAACCAGTATATCCCGGCGTTCGGTATATTCCTTGTTTACTTCTTCAAAATAAGAAGCAGGCGTATCCACAGCGGCTTCACCGGCAATTTGCGGCAGCATACCCGGACTTAAACGAGCCTGAGCAAACTTCAGGGCGGCAGCCATAACCGCTTTATTTTTAGTAATCAAACAGCCTAAACGGGCACCACAGGCACTATAACGTTTAGAAACCGTATCCATCACAATCACATGTTCATCTAATCCTTCCAAATGCATGGGCGAAATAAAAGTTCGGCCATCGTAACAGAATTCGCGGTAAGCCTCGTCAGAAAATAAGTATAAATCGTATTTCAAGCAGAGGTCCTTCAAATCATGCAATTCCTTTTCAGAATACAAATAGCCTGTTGGGTTATTCGGATTGCAGATAATAATGGCCTTGGTTTTAGGGCCGATCAGCTTCTCGAATTCAGCAATTGCCGGCAAGGCAAAACCATCTTCAATATGAGATAAAATAGGTTTTACCACCACATCACTCATGCAGGCAAAACCATTATAATTGGCATAAAAAGGTTCCGGAATAATAATTTCATCACCTGGATTCAGGCAAGTCTGCATGGCAATCGTAATCGCTTCAGAACCACCGTTGGTTACTAAAATATCCGAAGCACTCAGCTTATAATCCAGCTCATTATAATAAGTAGCCAGCTTGTTTCGGTAAGATAAAGTACCTTCCGAAGCTGTGTAGGCCCAAACTTTAAAATCAATATTCTTAATCGCATTCAACATCACCTCCGGCGTTTCAATATCCGGCTGGCCAATATTTAAATGGAATACTTTTTTTCCTTCCGATTTTGCTTTCTCGGCAAAGGGGCTTAATTTTCTGATGGGAGAAGCAGGCATTTGCGCTCCTTTTAAAGATACTTTTGGCATAGGGCAAAAATACAAAAACCCCGCCGTTTAAGGCAGGGTTTTCAAATCATAAAATGGTAAACATTAATTGCTTTTTTATTTAGCAATAACCTCACCCTTAATATAAAGCATCTTAACAGGCGTTTTGGCATTAGATTTAACCGTAATAGCCTTACTAAAAGGCATTACCGCCGCCGCATTATACGTTACACTAATTACACCGCTTTCTCCTTTTTTAACCGGAGTAGAAGTATATTTTGGAACCGTACAGCCGCAAGTAGACTCTACGTTGGTAATGATAATTGGTTCTTCGCCGGTATTGGTAAATTTAAAATCTACACTAACAGGTTTACCTTGCGGGATTTTACCGAAATCGTAAGTTTCTTTATCAAACTTAAATTCGGGCTGTTGTAATACCTTCATCGCCGTAAGGCTGATAAAAGCCAGTGCAAACGCACCTAGTAAGAATAATTTTTTCATCTTCATTAAGTATTTATACAAATATAAACTATTTACTTGATTGCAAAAAGCATTTCAGCCTAGATTTAAAGATAAACGCTTAATTATCGGCTAGCGTATATTTTTCTTATTTTTGCACTCTATAATTTTAGGTATGTCAGGCACTTTAGTACAAGAAACCATCGGTTTTGATAGCAGTGAGCTTAGTTTCGACGATTTTAAGCAAATTGTAATTCACGATTATAAAATTGCTTTCGAAAGTCGGCAAGCCAGTTTATTAGGCCGAAAAGAAGTTTTAACCGGAAAGGCCAAGTTTGGTATTTTTGGCGATGGTAAAGAAGTGGCCCAATTGGCCATGGCCAAAGCTTTTAAAGCCGGCGACTGGCGTTCGGGTTATTACCGCGACCAAACTTTCATGTTTGCTACCGGCATGTCTACCATTACCGAATTTTTTGCGCAATTGTACGCCAACCCCGATGTTGAGGCAGAGCCGGCTTCCGCCGGCAGGCAAATGAACGGCCACTTTGCCACCCGCAGCCTGCATACCGATGGCAGCTGGAAAGACCTCACGGCCATGAAAAACTGTTCGTCAGACATTTCTCCAACCGGTGGGCAAATGGCCCGTTTGGTAGGTTTGGCTTATGCTTCTAAATTATACCGTCAGAATACAGACCTTAATTATTTAAAAAACTTTACCGTAAATGGTAATGAAGTGGCTTTTGGAACCATTGGCAACGCTTCTACTTCCGAAGGTGTGTTTTTCGAAGCCATGAATGCGGCTGGCGTTTTACAAATACCCATGGCGGTTTCTGTCTGGGATGATGCCTACGGTATTTCCGTTCCGGCCGAATTTCAAACCACAAAACAAGATATTTCTGAAATTTTAAAAGGATTTCAGCGTGACGATAAAGGCGAAGGCTTCGAGATTTTTAAAGTTAAAGGATGGGATTATCCGGCTTTATGTCAGGCTTATCAGCAGGCCATTCAGGTTTGCCGCGAAGAACACGTTCCCGTTTTGGTACACGTTACCGAATTGACTCAGCCGCAGGGGCATTCTACTTCTGGTTCTCACGAACGTTATAAATCTGCCGACAGATTAGCCTGGGAGCAGGAATACGATTGCATGGTGCAAATGCGCCAGTGGATGCTGGATGCCGATATGGCCACAGAAGAAGAATTGCAGGTTTTAGAAGAAACAGCAAAAAAATACGTCCGCGAATGCCAGAAAAAAGCCCAGGCCGATTTCAATGCAGGCATCAATGCAGAAGCTCAAAAGGCTATAAGTTTATTGCAGGCTATTAGCCAGCCCGAAGTTCAGGCTTTGGCCGGGCAATTGGCAAAAACAGCAGAAGCTTCCCGCAAAGAAGTATACCAAACCGTTCGTAAAGCCATTCGTTTGTTGAGAAATGACACTTCAGCCGCTAAAACCGAATTAATCAATTGGTATCAGCAGCAAGGTCCGCAAAACAGCGAATTGTATAACTCTAAATTATTTACCGAAACCGCCGGTCGCCCGCAGGCCATTCCGCAGGTAGCAATTGCCTATGATAATGATGCCCCATCGCTAGACGGACGTGAAATATTAAATGCCTGTTTTGATGCACATTTTGCCCGCGACCCCCGAATTGTAGCCTTTGGCGAGGATGTTGGCCGAATTGGCGATGTAAACCAGGGTTTTGCCGGTTTGCAGGAAAAATATGGCGATTTACGCATCGTAGATACCGGTATCCGCGAAATGACTATCGTAGGACAGGGGATAGGTTTAGCCATGCGTGGCCTAAAACCCATTGCCGAAATTCAGTATCTCGATTATTTATTATTTGCCCTCAATATCATCAGCGACGATTTGGCAACGGTAAGTTATCGTACCAAAGCCGGCCAAAAAGCACCTTTAATTATCCGCACCCGTGGCCATCGTTTAGAAGGCATCTGGCATTCAGGTTCGCCAATGGGCATGATAGTCAACTCACTTCGTGGCGTACATGTTTGCGTACCCCGCAACATGACCCAAGCCGCCGGCATGTATAATTTACTGCTCCGTGCTGATGAGCCTGCTCTGGTAATCGAATGCCTCAACGGCTATCGTTTAAAAGAAAAATTACCCAGCAACGTGGCCGATTTTACCGTGCCTTTGGGCAAGGCCGAAATCATCCGCCAAGGTGCAGACATCACGGTAGTTTCTTATGGTTCAACCCTCCGCATTGTACAAGAAGCCGCCGAAGAACTTGAAAAATTAGGAATCTCTATAGAAATTGTAGACCCACAAACTTTATTGCCTTTTGATATCGATCAATTATGTGCCCAATCGGTTAAAAAAACCAATAAATTATTGGTGGTAGATGAAGACGTACCCGGTGGTGCATCAGCTTATATTCTGCAGCAGGTTTTAGAAAACCAGAAAGCGTATTATTTCTTAGACGGACAGCCCCGCACCCTTACGGCCAAGGCCCACCGCCCGCCTTATGGTTCAGATGGCGATTATTTCACCAAACCATCGGTAGACGATGTGGTAGAAACCATTTATGAAATGATGAATGAGAGCAAGCCAGGCACTTATCCTGCTTTGTTTTAAAATATCTTCACTTTTGTCATGCTGAATGAAATGAAGCATCTAACGTATAGTTTTTAGATCCTTTGCTTTGCTCAGGATGACAATAGCGGCAAAAAAAATCAGAAAATGAGTATTGTCATGGGGTTAACTTATTGAGACTCTGCCTCAATAACAAGGATCTTAATAAAACGTTAATTCCTGTACCATTTTATTTCCGATAGCCCCGCTATCGCTATTAGTCCTCATTTCGCTTCGCTCATTGCGGGCTAAACACTCTATCGGGTTTAGAAATTTCAGCTATTCGTCACCTTGAGCTTGTTGAAAGGTGGGGTAGGAAAATCCCTACTATTTTTAGTTTTTAGGAGGGGCTAGGAGAGGCAAATTATACCCCTCAGTCCTTGCGGACAACTCCCCTCATTTAGGGGAGCATTTTTACGTGATAGTGGTGGGCCGACTGGGCGTGGGGCGACGCCAAACATTAATAATGATATAAAGTATTTATATGAGAAATTTTGGGAGAAAAACAAACGCCC
>CAZFAE010000025.1:0-22405 GCA_964516035.1 uncultured Sphingobacterium sp. | reverse complement strand
AAATTACACCCAACAGTCCTTGCGCAAAAGTCCCCCACTTTAGGGGAGAATTTTGACGTGATAGGGGTCGCACGAGTGTAATTCGTGCCACCACTAAAATTATTACTGATAAATCTTATTTCTCAGATAATGGTCGGCAATAACCAAAGCGGCCATGGATTCTACAATAGCCACGGCACGTGGCACCACACAAGGGTCGTGCCGGCCTTTACCGGCAATTTCTGTCGCATTACCGTCTTTATCTACAGTTGCCTGGCTTTGCATAAGCGTAGCCACCGGTTTAAAAGCCACCCTGAAAGTAATATCCATGCCATTAGAAATACCACCCTGAATACCACCAGAAAAATTGGTTAAGGTTTTGGTTTTATCTCCCGAGTTTATAAATAAATCGTTGTGCTCAGAACCTTTCATTTCAGAGCCGGCAAAGCCGGAGCCATATTCAAAGCCATGCACCGCATTAATGCTCAGCATGGCTTTGCCTAAATCGGCGTGTAATTTATCAAAAACAGGTTCGCCCAAGCCCACCGGGCAATTGCGAATTACCGCCGAAATTTTTCCGCCAACTGTATCTCCGGCTTTGCGGATATCTTCAATCAGGCTGATCATTTCTTTAGCCGCCGCCGGGTCTGCACAACGAACAATATTTTCTTCGCGGATAGCGGTTAAAGCTTTTAAATCGGTTAAATCTACATTGGGTGCATCAATGTTTCCGGCAGCAGAAACATGGGCAAAAATCTCAATGCCTGCTTCCTGTAAAAGGATTTTAGCTATGGCTCCTGCAGCTACCCGGGCAGCGGTTTCCCGGGCAGATGAACGTCCGCCGCCACGGTGATCGCGGTGGCCGTATTTTACCTGGTAGGTATAATCGGCATGCGAAGGGCGGAAAGCATCCTGAATATGAGAATAATCTTTAGAGCGCTGGTCTTCATTGGGAATGAGTAAAGCAATGGGCATACCCGTTGTTTTGCCTTCAAAAACTCCTGAAAGTATCTTCACGGTATCGCTTTCTTTTCGCTGGGTGGTAATATGCGATTGTCCCGGGCGGCGTTTATCCATCTCCGATTGGATAAAATCCAGGTCGATAGCCAAGTTTGCCGGACAGCCATCTATAATTACGCCAATGGCTTCGCCATGCGATTCGCCGAAGGAGGTAATGCGAAATATTTCTCCGAATGAGTTCCCTGCCATTTTAGTATTGAGTAATTAGTATTGAGTAAAGAGTCTGCTGTCGCCATACGTTTTTCAACCATGACGATAAAGTTACTATTTTAGATCAAATCCTGCTTTTTTCAAATCATCCCAAAAATGGGGATAAGATTTATTCACCACTTGGGGGTCTATGATTTCTACTTCTTCAATTACCAAAGCCAGCGGGGCAAAAGCCATAGCCATGCGGTGGTCTTCGTAAGTCTCGATTTGTATTTTTTCAGGCAAATGCCATTCGGTGCAATCCAGCTTATAGCTGAGGTTTTTCTCAATGAGTTTAACTCCCAGTTTTGCCAGTTCGGTTTGTAAAGCCTTTACCCGGTCGGTTTCTTTAATTTTTAAGGTTTCTAATCCGGTAAAGGTAGCCTCATGCCCTAAAGCTGCACAGCAAACCATAACGGTTTGTGCCAAATCTGGACAGGCTGCAAAATCGAAAAATTTGCGCTCGAGAATTTTAGCTTCATTACTCAAGGCTACTCCGCTATCTTTAAATTGCGAAGTGATGCCAAAATTGGCCATTAGTTCGGTGGTTTTGCTATCTCCCTGTAAACTGTAAGCTTGTAGATGGGGTAGAAATAGTTCAGCTTCTTGGGCTAAAGCGGCCATGGCATACCAATAAGATGCTGCACTCCAGTCTGGTTCTACAATAAGGGTGGTTTCTTTAAATTCCTGAGGCTCGATGTTGATGGTGTTGCCGTTCCAGGTATGGCGAATGCCGGCTTGTTCCATCATGGCCAAAGTCATTTCCACATAAGGTCGTGAAGCTAATTCACCCTCAATTTCTAAGGTTAAACCTTGTTCTAATTTTGGGGCAATGAGCAGCAAAGCCGAAATATATTGGCTGCTCACATCGCCCTTGATTTTTATAAATGCTGTTTTTTGTTTTAAAGGGCCTTTTATTTGTAAAGGAGGAAAACCTTCCTTTTCTCCGTATTCAATTTGTGCACCTAATGTTTTGAGTGCTTCCACCAATATCCCGATTGGGCGCTCTTTCATTCTTTGGCTTCCCGTGAGGGTAAAATTGCCGTTTTGTAAACTTAAAAAAGCAGTTAAGAAACGCATGGCGGTACCTGCCGGACCGACATTCAGTTCTGGGTTGTGAGTTGCAGGTTGTGAGTTCAGGATATTACTCAGGGTAGTTGTATCTGCAGCCTCCGAAACGTTTTCTACTTTCACTTTTCCTCCGCTCAAAGCTTGCAGAATGAGTGCCCGGTTGCTCTCGCTTTTAGAGCCGGTTAGTTCAATGCGGGCATTGATTTTTTTAGAAGGATGAGAAAGTATAATCGATTTCATTATTGCTTATTGAACTTCTTTTACATCGTTCATAATTTCTGTTTGTTTACGAATAGATTCGTTATGTATCAGTTCCAGCATTTTGCTTACAAATGTAATATCCAGTTTTAAGGCTTTGGCAAAATCGCCTCGTTTTTGGATAATTTCATCCCAGCGTCCAACCTGTAAAATGGTTACGCCGCTATCGCGTTTAAATTCACCAATTTTTTCTACAATACCCATCCGTTCGGCCATTTTCTGAATAATCTGGTCGTCTATTTTATCGATTTTATCACGCATTTCAGCCAGTTTATCTACCGATTTGGCATCAACAACTTCCGCTTTACGTAAAGTTAAACGGCCTAACAGTTCAGCCAGTGCAGCAGGCGTAACTTGCTGTTTGGCATCGGTCCAGGCAACCGAAGGGTCAATGTGCGATTCTATCATCAAGCCCTGCATATCTAAATCCAGCGCTTTTTGAGCAATGTAGGGAATCAGTTCTCGGTTACCGCAAATATGGCTTGGGTCGTTAATAATTGGCAATTCGGGGCAAATGGTTTTCAATTGAATGGCCAGTTCCCACATGGGTTCGTTACGGAAAGCAGATTTTTCAAAGGATGAAAAACCACGGTGAATAGCCCCCAATTTGGTAATTCCGGCATTGTTGATGCGCTCTAAAGCCCCAATCCATAAAGAAAGATCGGGATTAACCGGATTTTTAACCAATACTGGAATATCCACTCCTTTTAAAGCGTCGGCAATTTCCTGAACGGTAAAAGGATTTACGGTGGAGCGAGCACCCACCCATAAAATATCTACACCTGCGGCTAAGGCTTCTTCTACGTGTTTGGCATTGGCTACTTCTACGGCGGTAGGCAAACCGGTTTCTGCTTTGGCTTTTTTTAGCCATTCTAAACCGATGCTGCCTATTCCTTCAAATTCTCCAGGCCGTGTTCTGGGTTTCCAAATTCCGGCACGTAAAACGGATACTTTGCCCGTATTGGCCAAAAGTTTAGCGGTGGCTAATAATTGTTCTTCGGTTTCGGCGCTGCAAGGGCCTGAAATTAAGAGCGGCTGGCTTGTTTCAGGAAACCAAGTGTTTAAGGGCTGTATATTGAGGTTTAATTTCATGGTTTTATAATTAAGCTTGATCGTTTTTGGCGTATTCGCCGAGCAGGGTAAAGTTAAGGGTATGTTTAATGACTTGGCTGATGGCGCCATCGTAATCGGCATTTTTAGCCCATTCTATATCTACATAAAAATTGTATTCGTTTCTTTTACCCAATACGGGCATAGACTGTATTTTGCTGAGATTGATCTCCTTTTCGGCCAATATTTGCAAAACCTTGGCCAGCGACCCGACTGCATTGCCTACTTGGAAACTCAGCGAAGCTTTATTGATTTCTTTATTGCTGTTTTTATCGTTACTCAAAATTAAGAAGCGGGTATAGTTCTTTTTATTTGATTCGATACGGCGTTCCAGAATATCTAAATTATAGAGTTTAGCGGCCAAATGGTTGGCAATGGCTACGGTATCGGTTAATCCCTGTTCGCGGATTTTTTTAGCGCAGGCGGCGGTGTCATTGCTTTCTATGACTTGCAGATGCGGAAATTCGTCGATAAAATCAATGCATTGGCGAATGGCAATGGGATGCGATTCTACATATTTGATGTCTTCGAATTTAACACCGGGCAAGGCCAGTAAATGCAATTGAATGGGCAGGTACACTTCGCCCACAATTGGGAAATGATAATCGCGAAGCAAGGCATAATTTGGCAAGAGACTCCCGGCAATGGAATTTTCGATGGCCATTACCACATAATCGGCATCTCCGTTTTTAAGTATATCGCAGGTTTTTTTAAAAGAATCACATTCCACGGTTTGGATGTTTTCTCCAAAAAATTTGAAAGCCGCTTCTTCATGGAAGGAGGCTCTGGTGCCTTGTATTGCTATTCTGTTGTTCATATTGCATAAAAAAAGTCCCGGTGTTAGGCCGGGACTTTATATTTTTTCTATTTTATAATAAATACAAATCAGTCCCTGCTCTTACTGTGGTAGTAAAAGTAATTGAATTGATATGTTTGCCAGTTTTGCATTCTTGTATGTTTCAAATCTACTAATTCGACCGAATTATGCAATAGTTTTTTGGTAAAAGTTTAAACTATCGATGATTTGTGCTTCAGAAACATATTGATTATAGCTGCAAGCACCAATTTTGTTTAACAAAGAGCATCCGATTTTTCCATCCTCGTTCTTTTTATCGTTTTGCATATAGCTTATCAAATTAGCATAGCTGGAAGTAGGAATAGCAGCCATTGGGAACACTTTTTTAATGTACTGGCAAATTTCACTCAAAGAAATTTCGTCTAAATTGTTGAGTTGCTGCGATAGATACGCTTCGCAAATCATACCCATAGCCAGGGCTTCGCCATGCAATAGTGGTTCTGGAGTGTTTAAGAAATAACTCTCTATGGCATGGCCGATGGTGTGTCCAAAATTTAATGTTTTACGAATATTCTGTTCTTGAGGGTCGGCTTTTACCACTTCGTTTTTAATTGCTACCGAACGGTAAATCAAATCTGTGGAAACGTTTTCGGGTTCGATATTTTGTAATTCCTTAAAATAAGCCGTATCGGCTATTAAGCCATGTTTAATCATCTCGGCGAAGCCGGAAACCAATTGGCATTGGTCTAAGGTTCTCAAGAATTGTGGTTCAATAAAAACTGCTTTGGGTTGGGTAAATGTGCCAATGCAGTTTTTTACCTGGTCCATATCTATGCCGGTTTTGCCACCTACCGATGCATCAACCTGCGAAAGCAGGGTAGTGGGCACCTGTACGAAATCTATCCCACGTTTATAAGTGGAAGCTGCAAAGCTGCCCATATCGGTTACCACGCCGCCGCCCAGGTTAATGAGCAGGCTTTTACGGTCGGCACCAAAATCGAGTAACATTTTCCAGATACCGATGCAGAAATCTATGTTTTTGTTTTCTTCTCCGGGGTCAATTTCAATAATGTCAAATTCCGTTAATTCCGGAAGTGTTTGTTGTACTAAGGGCAGGCAATGCTCGGCGGTATGTCGGTCTACCAGAAAAAAAATCTTGGAATAGGTGTTTTTTTTAAGGAAGTTGCCTAATTCTTTAAGGCTATTTTCGAAATAAACAGGGTAGCCAATGCTTTCTAGAATTTTGCTCATACAACTTGAATTAGTTGCCCTTCAAATTCAATTTGATCGCCTTTTTTCACTTTCAGGCGTTTGCGGTATTCTACTTCGCCGTTTACCATCACATCGCCCTGGCTCACCACAATTTGCGCATGGCCGCCCGTTTGCACCAGGTTGGTGGCTTTTAGTAATTGTATTAGGGGGATGAATTCGCCTTCGAGTTTAAACTTAATCATGTGGTAAAGGTATGCATCCTAAGATTAATTATTAAATGCTTGTGGTTTAGCCCATATTTTTAACTTTGCAGGATGCAAGTTCCTCCTTCAGAAAATCATCCGCCAAAAGGCGAAAAATTATCTTTTGACAATACTGAAATTGCTTTTAAAAACAAAAGTAATGGCGACTTAAACAGGGCTTATTGGCTGTTTAAAGTTATTAGTATCAATATACTTACTAAAATTGGTCCGCCGATGACCAATTTTGCCATGCAAATTGGTTTGCCGATTAAAGGTTTAATAAAGGCGACCATTTTCAAACATTTTTGTGGCGGCGAAACCATTGCTGAATGTGAACCGACCATTGCGCAACTAGCTGCCGGTAAGGTGGGCACCATTTTAGATTATTCGGTTGAGGGCGAAGAAGAGGAAGCTGTTTTTGAGGAAACCTGCAAGGAAATTATCCGAACGATTGAACGTGCCAAAGGCGATTTAAGGATTCCTTTAACAGTTTTTAAAGTAACCGGCGTGGCTCGTTTTGCCTTACTCGAAAAACTGGATGCCAAACAGATATTAAACTTAGAAGAACAGCAGGAATTTGACCGAGTTAAAGCACGTGTAAAACAAATATGCAGCCGTGCAGCCGAATTGGACGTGCCGGTGATGATTGATGCAGAAGAAAGCTGGATTCAGGATACGATTGATGCTTTGGCGCTGGATATGATGCGTTTATTTAACTGCAAAAAATTATTGATTTACAATACCTATCAGCTGTATCGCCACGATAAATTAGCCTCTTTGCAGCAAGACATCGCGGTAGCTAAAGCAGAAAAATTTATTTTGGGCGCCAAGCTGGTGCGTGGTGCGTACATGGAAAAAGAGCGCAAACGTGCAGCTGATTTAGGCTATGCTTCTCCAATTCAGCCAGATAAAGCAACTACCGACCGCGATTACAATGCCGCTATGGATTATTGCATGAAAAATATCGATTTGGTGGGTTTTGTAGCCGGTACGCACAATGAAAATAGCTGCAAAACGTTAGCAGAGTTGTTAGATGTGCAGCAGGTGGAGCATCAGCATCCACATGTGTTTTTCTCTCAATTATTGGGCATGAGTGATAATTTGAGTTTTAATTTGGCAAATGCCGGATACAATGTGGCCAAATACGTGCCTTATGGTCCGGTGAAAGCCGTTTTGCCTTATCTGTTTAGAAGGGCACAAGAGAATACCTCTATTGCCGGGCAAATGGGTAGGGAGTTGGCTTTGATTTTGAAAGAGAAAAAAAGAAGAAAATTATAATTAGAAATTCTGCAATCAGATTGTTGGCCAGCTTATGCAATTAGGAAAAACCAAACACGCCTTAAATTTTATATTTCTCACTTTATTGATTGATATTACCGGTTTGGGTATCATTATTCCGGTATTGCCAAAGCTGATAACCGAATTAACCGGCGAAAGCCTAAGTGTGGCTTCTGAATACGGCGGCTGGCTCACCTTTGCCTACGCTATGATGCAATTTATTTTTGCGCCTATCCTCGGTAATTTGAGCGATAAATATGGCCGTCGCCCAATTTTGCTCATCTCATTATTTGGTTTTGGGATTGATTATTTGTTTTTGGCTTTTGCGCCAAGCATTTTCTGGTTATTTATTGGCCGTTTGATATCGGGTATTGCCGGAGCGAGTTTAACTACCGCCATGGCTTATATTGCCGATGTTTCAAGCCCCGAAAAAAGGGCCCAGAATTTCGGGATGATTGGCGCCGCTTTTGGTATCGGTTTTATCATTGGTCCGGTTTTGGGCGGTGTGTTGGGGCAATATGGTTCCCGTATTCCATTTTTTGCCGCCGCCGGTTTAGCCTTACTTAATTTCTTGTATGGTTATTTTATTCTTCCCGAATCTTTAAGCAAAGAAAACCGCCGCAAATTTGAATGGAAAAATGCTAATTCATTTGCAACATTAGTCCGCTTAAAGCGATACCCTAAAGCTTTAGGCCTTGCCGGTTCATTGGTGCTGGTGTATATGGCCAGTCATGCCATACAAAGTGTTTGGACTTATTATAATATGTACAAATTCGGCTGGAACGAAGCCTTGGTAGGTTATTCCTTAGGTTTTGTAGGCCTGTTGATAGCCCTGGTTCAGGGTGGATTAATTCGCATTATTATCCCCAAACTGGGGCAGGAGAGGAGTTTATATTTTGGCCTGGCTTTATACAGTTTTGGTTATTTACTCTTTGCTTTTGCATCAAGCAGCTGGATGATGTTTGCCTTTTTAATTCCTTATTCTTTGGGCGGTATAGCCGGGCCGGCTATTCAGGGTATCATGACTTCTGAGGTGCCTGCCAATGAACAGGGAGAATTGCAAGGTACACTCACCAGTTTAGTGAGTATCACTTCCATTTTTGGCCCGCTGATGATGACCCATTTATTTGCGGCTTTTACCGGTAAACAGGCTTATTTCGAGTTTCCAGGTGCTCCATTCCTGGCCGGAGCCGTTTTATTGCTCTTTAGCAGTATTTGGGCTTACCGTTCGCTGCATCTTAAGGCTTAAACGGCTGTTTTCCGCTTAGTAAATCGAAAAAGAGGATAAAATCGCTGGCTAAGCTATAGGCCGGATATTTAAAGGTGGCTGGTTTGTTTTTCTCGAAGAAAAAATGACCCACCCAAGCAAATCCATATCCCACAAAAGGCATCAGGATCAATAATCGTACCTCATGAAATAGGAGTGAAGCCGGTAATAGTAATAAAACCAAGCCTGTGCCTATAAAATGTAAAATACGGCTAGTATGGTTGCTATGTTCTGTGAGGTAAAAAGGATAAAATTCTTTGAGCGATTGAAAACGTTTTTCTTCCATGATTCTAAATTATAAAATATTAGGCAGTTAAAATTCCGGAGCCGTATAAGTAGCCGGGCAGGGTTTCTTCTGGCAGTAATAAATGCGTTTGTAAACCCAAATCGGCAGCAGTTTTTAAATGTTGTGGACTATCGTCTATAAATAGGGTTTCTTCTACTTTTAAATTGTGTTGGGCCAAAACGTATTCAAAAATATCCCGGTTGGGTTTTCTCATGCGCATTAAATGCGAATAATAATCTTTTTCAAAAAAGCAGGCGTTAGATTCTAATTTAAATTCTCTTTTCAGATAGTCCATAATCCAATCGTAATGGATTTTATTGTTATTACTTAGCAAGAAGGTACGGTACTGGCTTTTGGCTTTCAGTAATACTTCGTGATTGCCTTCAGGTACTCCAATTAATAAACTATTCCAAGCCTGGTCAATTTGCGCATCGGTAAGCGTGGGATGATTGGCTACCCGGCGGATGCCATCGCGAAATTCGGCCGGTGTAATATCGCCCTTTTCAAATTCGTTAAATAGGGGATGATGTCCTTTATGAGAGAAAAAGTCGCCTACATTGTTGATGCCCAGGTCGATAAAGTTTTGTTGAGCCCGCTGAAAATCAATACGAAAGATAACATTGCCGTAGTCGAAAATAATGTTTTTAATATTTGGCATGAATTTGATTTTAGAATCTGCCTGCAAATATGTAAAATTGCATCGCAAAAACAAGTTTTTAGCAGCGCCTATAGCTCAGTTGGTTAGAGTAGAAGACTCATAATCTTTTGGTCCCTGGTTCGAGCCCAGGTGGGCGCACTAACAGAAAACCTTCCCTTTTTGGGAGGGTTTTGTTGTTTTATGCGCTTGTGGATTATTTTGAGGAGTTTTTAGCTATTCCTGCCTAGCAATTCTGCTGAATTTTGATAAAGTTGTCCAGGTTAATAATTGGGTTGTTTTTAGATCAAATTAAGAAAGTTTTGGCGCATCTAGTGGCGCACGAAAATGATCAATCTTATTTTAGTTTTTTGTCAAAAAAGCTGAATTGAGATGTTTAGCTAAGATTTATTTTACCTCCCAAAAAACAGTTTTAAAAACAAACATATATTCTAAGGTTTTATCTTCAAGCTTTAATGGTAATACTACACGAATTGTTTTTCCTAGCAATTCTGGTTTGTATTCAACTTTTTTGGAAAACGCTCCAGCTACTACAGGTATTATGGGGCTTGATCTCCAACCACCATATTGGCCAGACACATAGTATACATAACTAGTTGGCGCAACTAAGTCTGATAGGGTTGTGCTTTTGTAAATAGAAGTTGGAGATTGGGGGTTCTCTCTGTCTGTATACTTTATTCCTTTATGAAAAACTCGACCTGATTCGTTTTTAGTTGATATGAATGCAGCATCATCCCAAATCAATTTCAATGTTTCATTCGTTTTATTAGTCAAGTCAAACCCTATTTGTGTAACAGCATATTGCCAAGTTATTTTCAATATTGAATCTTCATAAGTTGAAGTCAATGAATCAAGTTTTCCAGGGGTTATACCTTTTGGGGTTTCAACTGAGATTAATTGTAATGAATAGCTCCCTTCTCTTTTATCTTTAACTTGAGCATAGCAAAAAATTGTATTGATAAAGAGTAATGATAATAGTAGGTTTTTTTTCATGGTTTTGCGTTTGATTAATAAATTCATATTTGGATTCAACGAGTTGATCTGTTTGATATAAACTTCTAATAACTCGTTTTATTTTCGACTAAATTATAATTTAAGGGCTTTATTAAATATTAGTTAGTACACTTAATTTGAAATAAAGCGACAACCTGAGTCAAAAGCTCAAATTAATCCCTCATTAGCAAAACTTAAGTACCCATCTTCAGTCAGAATAATGTGGTCCATCAATTGAATATCCATGAGTTTTGCAGCTTCTTTTATCTTATTAGTGAGGTTTACATCAGCTTCTGAAGGTTTGAGGTTTCCTGAAGGGTGATTGTGGGCTAATATAAGCCCTGTGGCAAGCGTTTTTAATGCAACAGACAAGATGATTCGAATGTCTGCAATAGTGGCTGTGATGCCTCCTTTAGAGAGTTCATAAGAACCTATCACTTTGTTTGCTCTATTGAGATACAGCACCACAAACTGTTCTTGGAGGGAAATGGTCTCTCGAGGAAAAAGCGTGTCTAAGATGTCGAATGCCTCTTGGGAATTATTTATTGTTTGGGAGCTGCGTAAACCTGGTTTATAGCTCACTTGTATTTCTGATGTGTGCATAGTGATAAAATAAAAAAACCCAGTGCTGGTAGGCACTGGGTTAGGTTAATAAAGGGTAATTTATTATTTAATTTATTTGGAACATTAAATTAAGGCTGAATGCACTATTTCTTCTTTCAGGAGCATATGGTGAATTGCTAAACTTTTTGGCGATACCTCTATAATATCTGACCCCTAAAGTAATTTTATCCATTATCTTATAGTTCCCATCAAGGATAATTCCAGAATCAAAGCGACTTAATCCTGAGGAGGGAGTATAAATGGAGTCATGATACTTAACCAGGTAACTTGGCTGAAATCCACCACCAATGGTAAAATCCTCAAAGTGATATTTAGCCAATATTGGTATCGAAATGTAGTGGTATCTAACAGAACCATTTCCAGATACTGTAAAACCTGGAGTAACAGGTGTCTCAAATTTATATTTCCAGCCCATCTGGTTATAAATTAATTCAGAGCTTAGAGATAAATCTTCTGTTAAGTAATAATCCAAGAAACCTCCAATGTTAAGACCTGGTTTGTAGGTTTCCTCTTTAATGGAATTTGCATATGGCAAATAATCTGTTGTTACTTTAGATGCATTCAATCCCACTTTAATTCCATAACTAATCTGAGAAAAAGCAAGGCTTGATGTAAGACAAACTAGAATTGTAAAGTTTATTTTCAAGTATTTCATGATGTATTTCAAAACTAAAAACCCAGCTGTTAAGCTGGGTTTAATTGTTGTGTTAAAAGATTTTTACAGAAGTGCCAGTAATACCCATGCAGCCCAACCTAACGCAGTTTGACCTACAAGCTGTCCTTTAGCTTTTTTCTTGTAGCAGCTTAAGTATTCAGGATCGCTAAATAAATCTTTGTTTTTGGACATCATGTAAGTTCGTGCTCCTTTTTCTGGAGTTGGGTTTGCTAAGATTGCAGTGCCAACTAGAGCAAAGGGCCCAAACAGTGCACCTAAAGCAATAGCACCCCCTTTTCTGCCATGGAAGTTTTCTGCGTCTAATGTTCCAGCTGTACATTTGTTCTGGTCTGATTTGCCAACTTCTAAAAATTTTGCTAAAGCTTTATCATTTGCGTTTTCAAATTGGATGGAGCTAATTTCAGAGGCAGGAATGCTGAAGTTCTGCTTCTCTACTTTGAATTCAACTGATTTCGAATTTACGCTTGTTACCTTACCTTCAAATGATTTTTGATTGTTAAGTGTTAAAATGTCTCCAGCATAACTAGTTAATGCAAGTGCAATCGCACAGATTGAAAGTGTAATTTTTTTCATTTTGGTTTGTTTGTGTTTGCCCTACTCTTAAGGATTTTCAGTTACTCCCCAGTTTGAATGGTTTGCTGGACTCCATGTGTTTACCACTATAATTAGTTTACTTTATTAAATATTGTCCTAGAAACTACTCTGTAATTGCCTGATTCATCATTATATCCCCAAACAAATTGCGAATCTGATATCTCATAAATTGTGTTTGGATCTCCTTCAAAACCATTACTATCTCTAAATGTGATAATGTTATCAGAAATAGTATATGTTCCCTCTTCAGTACCAGGGTCACTTGGATTATTGCTTTCTATTGTGCATGTGCCATTCGATCTAAACGTGATGTAAAAATTATAATTGGCAGTGTACTCAGTAGTGTTTATTAAAACGTTGTTTTGGTACTCTTTGGTAGAACTAGATATTAATTTCCACTTACCAATAATAAGCTGGTTTGTGCTTGGAGTGGCTGTATTCTTTTTGCAGCCATATAGTGCGACGCTAAAAATGGTCATTAAAAGCATTATTCGAGTAAATAAGTTTTTCATGATGTTTGTTATTGATTTGGTGTTTTATAAGTCATGAAAGATCTCTTTCATGGGAATCTTAAGTGTTTTTGAAATTCTATAGACTTGGTAGATGGTCGTATTAATGGCACCATGCTCAATTCTACTGATCTGTGAATATTCCATCCCAGATTCTAGTGCAAGTTTTTCCATGCTGAATTTTCGCTCAATTCGATGCTTTCTAATATTACCACCCAGTTTCAGAACTATTTCTTTCTTCTCCTGGTGCATTTTGACAAAGCTAATAGAGTAAAAAATGGATTGTTATGGCATAAATGCCATAATCAATAGTATGTGATGAGTTGAAACTGATGATAGGGGAGCCATTGGTTCAGAATCCTGTATAAGAGTTTAGCCTGTTCATCCTTGATAACAGCTGTTACATATACAATATGCTCTGGATGGATTATACCTATTGGGTCAATTGCCTGTACTCTAAATGGTGTATAAAGCCTCCTAAGTCTTCCTTTTTGGTTTATTAGCATTAAGGAATAGGTATCGTATTTGCTGATATTTGGTCTGTAATTCATGATTTTCTATATGTAATGGTAAAAAAGAAGGACAGAAACTTATTAATTCCTGTCCTTCACGAATTGAATTGTTTGCACTTAGGCTAGCTCCATTTCCATCACCTTGGTTTGACCAATGGTGGTGCTAGCTCCTTCAGGTTGGAATGCATAGGAATGATTGAGTAGCATCATCTCACCAGTACGTTGGTTCTTGTACTCATAAGGGTCAACTTCCTCCTTCACGATGTTTCCTGGGATGGATTCTCCCACCATAATTTTTGCCACCTCTTCAGAAAAGGTGCTAGGAATAGTACACTTCCTCACTGTGGCATAATGTTTACCTGTGTTGCTGGATTGGATGATTTCCAAACCACCTGTTAATTCTAGCACCACAAAGGTGCTTCCATCTTTACGCACACGAAGTGCATAATTACTTACTGTAACCATGTTAATTTTTTTAAATGAAATAATGATGTTGATTACTGCACCCAGGGGGATACCCTGGTGCTGTAGCTTGTAGGTGGGGTTTTGTTTGGGAGTACCCTTAACTCCTTCAGATAGGAAAGAATAACGAATTTGATTAGCATGTAGATTGCTATATTAAGGATATAGACGCTTTCTAATCAAATTAATTAGAGCTAGTCTAAAACAGCCCTATGCTAGGTACACCACTCTCGTACGCACTAATCAAATTGATTATTAATAACTAGCCTAATGTGGAAAATTATAATCAATTTGGTTAACCAAAAAGTTCACCAAAACCCTCATTTACTTGCATTTATGGATGTTCTATTCGTAAATTTGCAGTGCAACCCTTTCTAAGGATTTAGGAGGTACACCTGTCGAAAGAATTCTTAAAGAGGAATAACAAGCAGGTCAGAAGTTGGATTGTAACTGCAGCCTTGAAATAATAGGCAAACATAGTGGGGCGTTTTCTCCAATAGGTTGCATAGGAACTATAATGCGAAAACAGTAGGCTGGAGCATTACACAGAGTAATAAGTGTCCTGAATAAACAGGGTTATTAGGTGTCCAGTGTGGGTGTAAATAGGTGCTAAACACGTATGACGTACAGTACTGTATAAGCTTTGTTCTAAAGGCTCTATAAAGGAACAGCTAAAAGCTGTTTTTGATGAGCTGTGGGAAAGGTAAAATTTTCCTAGGGGATTCTTGTGTTCTGTTGAGAATGAGAATCTGACAGCAAAAATTTATTTCAATCGCTTAAATCAATCAGGTCCTTTTATTGGTGTTGCCCTTGGTGTGATCAATTAAGTCTGCTATCAAAATATTTTAATTGCTAATATATATGATTTCTTCTTCCTGTCTTTCATCGAAATAAGCAACAAAACTTTAAAAAGCTCCAAATATCCACGCTGAAATTAAAAAAAGGAGAGTATAAGTTTAGTATAAGGCGACTTATTTAACACAGAATAATCGCCTTCTCCAATTAATGTGCTCCTATGATATTTTTGGGTTTTAATATTGTATATCCAAATAAATTTTGTTTTCATGCCCATATCGCAGCCCATTTGAACATATTCAAGTTCTGAATCGATTAGTTGATCCAATATGGTCGTATCTATTGTTTTGGAAGTGTTAAGTTTTGAAAACCATGATTTCGAACTTCTAGCAATGCAGTTATAGATTGTTTCTGGAATAACCTCATCTTCCAATTTATCATCTTCAACCATTTCACTCGATTTTGTATTTTGATTGTTGAGGTAATCTTCGTTCAAATTCCCTTTTGGTGAATAGTAATAATTGTAAAGTAATCCATTTGGAAGTATAAAATATCCAAATCGTTCTCTAGTCCAGGCTGCATCATGCTTTTCATACTGAAAAATGTAAGGCAATGAATTAGGACTGAATTCAATCTTTTCTCTACTCGATTTAAATGTAGCAAATAAGATAAACAAGATAATAAATCCTGCCATTACGTAAGTATTTGGGTAGCCCAGTATGGTGTTGATATCATCAGGCATAATTACGCTTACAAACAATAACGAATAACTCAGCCTTATAACTGCTGATAATTTATTTTTTGACTTAATAGCTTGGTACACCCATTCAGCATAAAAATAGATTGGTGGTATAGCTAGAGCAATAAGTAAAAGGATAAATGAATTAGCTCCTGTGTTAGTAGGTTTAATACTATTGAGTTCAAAAGCTCTTTCTGATCCAAACCATACAATGATGAAGCTTGAAATAAATAGCAAAAAACTAAAAAACGAAACTATTAGGGCTATTTTATTCCTGCTTTCAATTACATTTCTTATCCACTTGATCCATAAATAGGCTGGAGGACCTAAGAATAGAAGAACTAATAAGGAAAACAGAAGATAATCTAATATTGTTGAACTCAGCATGATTAAGTTTGCACTCTAGGATTAAAACTTGAAAGTATGCATATTCCTACCTCATAATATTTTTAAACAAGACCAAAAGGTTATTTTCGTATCGCTGATTTCAAAATCTTTTGGAGGTGAATAATTTTGATGCTACAAAGCATCTCTCAATTGCTTTTTTTTCATTTTTGTTTCACGCTCATTTTTTTTGTCACTTTCCAATTGTTTCTGCTCTTCGAATTGCTTTTGTTTCTTATTAAATTCATCTATTTTGGGACTAAACGCGTAAACCATAAAATTTGACTCTAGGATTGTATGATGAAATGTATAGGTTTTGCCATCTATATATTCCTTAGCAAGTGGTGGCAAAAAATCAGGCCTTTTAGATCTATCAATTTTCTCTTTATAAGGTTTGTAAGAAATACTATACCCTTTCCTGATCGTTATACTAGCACTTTTAGAGACCCATTGTACTTCTAGGTAGCTATATGAGATATTTTCAACATTACGTTCTTTAGGGTCCAAGTATTGCCAATCAATCCATGACTCCCTCCCAATATCTGATGTAGTATCTACTGATCTCTGATTTTCTTCTATAGTCTGATTGGATCGATAATTATAGTTTCTAGAATGAGTTGGTTTTCCATACTTTTCATACAATCCAGAAAAAATATTATCGAAAGAGTGATTGCACTGCTGAGCTTCAGCATCAACATCTTCTTCCCTAAAGGATTTTTCATGCTTAATTAGATAAAGCGAATCATTCCAAAAGTAAAGGTCAACTGGATTGAGTGTTTTATCGACAAGGGGGTAATTTAGAACTTGCAGGTGTTGGTAGTTTAGTCCATTTTTGTTTAATGTGACTGGTTTTTTAAAAGCGATTTTATTACTTTTTAATGAATCAATAACCTCATTTAGACTAGAATCAAACTTGAAAATTAAAAAATGGTCTATGTCTACTCTATCATCTTTTACATTTCTTTCAGTACTATTTTTTTTATTTCCTCCTGAACAGGAAACAAAAAAAAGTACTAGTATGATCAATATGTTTTTCATTTGTATACAATTAAGTTGTTTATTTCTTATTTCTGTACGTTTTGAAGGCAGATATTAAGCCTAAAACTGTAATTATTGCAAACGCGTATTGAAAACCTTTAGTTGAAAAGAAAGAATCCCCTAGAAAAAAATGTACTAAACCTAAAATTAGCCAAGTGCCAAGAATAGTACGCCATAAAGATTTGGCATTCAGTTTAAGTAATCCTAGGTTTATGTAATGCAATAACGCTCCAATGAATAATCCCAATGGAAGTGAAAATGCTAGAGAGAGGCTAAATAATTTCACTAATTCCATTTTTTATAACTTTAAGTTTTCACTAATATATTTATACTAGTACAAATCTAACTTTTCTGGCTGATTTTTTTATTTAGCTTTGATTTCAAGGCCAAATTGTTCATTAAATTAATGTAATTTTACTATAATTTAGAAAAATGAATTAAAAATCTTCGAAATGGAATATGTGTTAGCTAAATTTTTTAAACTAAAGTCGTCAGTAAAGTCCATCAGAGTTGCAGCTTTTTTTATTGTTATTATGATGTTTTTGGGTTGCTCCAAAAAAGAAAGTAAACTCTCGATCGTGGAAAGACCTACAGCGCCAAGTAATTTAACAGCCAATCTATCTCCCAATATTCCTAATATTGTTATTTTATGCTGGAATGACAATTCCAACAATGAAAATGGTTTTAAAATCGAAAGAAAACAGACAAATGGGACCTTTACTGTTGTTGGGCAAAAAGGACAAAATGATGCATGTTTATTTACTGATGTAGGTTTATTATATAACACACAATACATTTACAGGGTAACTGCATTCAACACTTCAGGAAATTCATTGTCTTATTCAAATGAAGTTAGTATAACTACAGGAGCTCAAATCCCAACAACCTTAACACAAGGTTTGATAGCTTATTATCCATTTAATGGAGATTTTTTATACGAGACAAGTGGCCAGGGTTTTAATGCCAGTGGTGGAGGTGGGATCGTAAATGCTAAAGACAGGAATGGTACGAACAATTGGGCAGCTTATTACCCAGGGAATAATTGTGCTAGTCGAGCAACTGCTTCAATCGCTTCTACTAAAATTGATGCTACAAATATATTTACAGTTTCATTTTGGGTAAAAGTAATGGGAGGTGGATGTAGTACCAATTCAACAATAATGGAATTTTACTCGAGCAATATCTCATCAGTTGGTCAAATAGGTCGCCTAAGATTCATTTATGATCGTTCCACAAATACATTATTATGCGAATACACTAATAATAATCTTTCTAAAATGACAACAAGATTTATTGCTTCAAACTTGGTAGATACGTGGCACTATATTACTTATACATGCGATAGCACTACTGTTAAGTTATATGTTAATGGAACACTAGTGGAATCTGTCAACAATAATGGATCTGCAAAGCTATATTCAACTGTCAGCTTTGGGGCTAATTCATTGCCTGTTGCACCATATAATAATTTTGAAGGGATGCTTGATGAAGTAAGAATATACCAAAGGCTTCTGAACACCAACGAAATTACTTACTTAGCTAATCAGTAGCTTTAACAATAATAATTGCTAACTATTCTCATAACCTTAAAAATAAATTACTAAAACTTGAACAAAAAGATAAAAAAAGCAATTTTGTCTTTCGAGATGTGTCTTGAAGAGCTAAATGAGATTAGCGATCAAATAGAAG
The DNA here is from genome assembly GCA_964516035.1 of uncultured Sphingobacterium sp. Classification (GTDB taxonomy): domain Bacteria; phylum Bacteroidota; class Bacteroidia; order Sphingobacteriales; family Sphingobacteriaceae; genus JAIPAN01. Next base: position 4,027 of record CAZFAE010000025.1, on the reverse strand, counting down.
GAAATACTTGGAAAGCAAAATTACGCGATACTTTAGTTTTATATCTTGGCGAAGATGCTGCAATCACATTAAGGCTTGATAATCTTCATTTTACTAAAAAAACAATCAATACGCATACTGCGACAATTAAATTTTCTCAGAAACCTATTTTTGCACTCGAAAATAAAAAAAACTTCGAAATTCTAATTATTTCTGCAATGAATCATATTAAACTGAATGGGATAAAAGCTGACTACATTAAGTCTAATTTTCTATCACAATTTAAAACAGTTCAAATTTTGAGTGGAATTTTTGCTTTAGCGACTTTGATATACTGGATAGGATGGTTTGTGGGTAATACTCAGAAGGTACAAATCCTAGATCAAATTGAGCAAAAAAGAGTAATTCCAGCAGATACACTTTTCAAAAAAACAACTCCTTAATTCAAAATATTCAATTACTATTAATGAGTAATGTATTTTTGGAGAAAAAATATTTCCCCAAAATATTAATGTGTTTTCAATCATGTAGCCTTGGTGCAGCCCCTCTTAACACTTCCTCATTATACTCACCTAAACCACGCAGGTATTTAAGTGTAACCATGATGCTCGAATGTCCTAATAAGCTTTTTAGCAGGTTAACATCCTTGGTTCTTCGATAAACATCTACAGCAGCAGTGTGTCTGAAGGAGTAAATGGTGTGGTTTTTCTCCACGATACCCAATTCATACATTTTTCTCCAAGCCCTAGTCCAGGCTGTATTGAAATAAGCCTCGTTGTAAGGCTGTAAATCCTTTGAAAAGATATTATCTGTGGATTTTAAAGAGGGTAGAAGTTGCTCTAATTCGTTTTTAACATAGTCTGGAACATACACCACTCTCACCTTACGCCCTTTGTTCTCACTACCTGATAAATGGATTTCAGAAATATCTTTTTTAAAGTGTCCAGCAGTAAGTTTTCTCACCTCTTTATGAGGTCTAAGGAAGCATCCAAAAGTAATTAAGCAACACAAGTATAAATACTGATTATGTTCTTTTAAATAGCCTAAAACAGCTCTTAATTGTTCAGGTTCATAAATCTTGTGGAGCACACTTTTGGTTCTCCTGGTGCTGGTGTTCTTTACTAAGAGAACAGGCTGTTGAAGCAACTTACTGACAACTGAGAATAACACGCTTAAGTCCCTACGTTTATTCATGTAATAGGTCCCTGAAGAGTTATATCTACTTAAAAAGGCTTCTATTCTAGAAACCTTTAATCGATGAATCTCTGCTTGCTTTTCAGTAGCTGTCAGAAAACTTATTAGATCTGCATAGATATACTTCAAGTTGCGTTTGTACTCATTACTAATATCAGTAGCTAATTTGTTACTGAGTGCAATCGAAAGGATCTCTTCAGTAGTATAAGTGTACTCTACAGGTTCAGTTGGCTCTTGTACCAGATTGAAGCTATTGTTCTTGAGCGCACTCTTTAGCTCGAATAGCAATTCGTTTAGAAGTTTGATTTTATCTTTTGGGTTGTTCGCTCTGTTAGGGTGTATTTGTTTTCCTATGGAATTACCATTATACAATCGCACTCTCTTACCTTGATAATGGAATTGGACATATGCTCTTTTTTTGAAGTCTTTGTTGTGATGAATTTTAGGTTCAGTGTACATTAAATTGGCTCATTTAATGGCGCACTTTTATCAAAATCCAATAAAATAGCCTTTAGGATATAGCTCAGTTGGTTAGAGTAGAAGACTCATAATCTTTTGGTCCCTGGTTCGAGCCCAGGTGGGCGCACTACAATTAGAAAGGTTATTCTGTTAACAGAATAACCTTTTTTTGTGCTCCCCAATTTTGCTCAATAATCTCTGTTCGGTAATAAAATAGGCCAGTAAATGGAAGGTGCCGAAGCTGTAAACAATTTTTTTCTGAAAAAAAACTCAATTTATAAGTCGATTTGCCTTATGTTTGTCCTAGTAAAGGGTAGAATACGAGTCCGAATATGCGATATTCCAATTGATATTATTTTATCCTTTTCTATCTCCCTATGATTGACGATATGATTTAATAATTGCTTATTAGCAAAGGTTTTGCCAATAGCCCTGAACGGTACGTCATGATTTTAACCATTCTGAATTATGCCTATGCTATAATTGCTGTACAATCTTTAATTGTATTTATAGAAGTATATATCAATTTTAGAAGAACAGGGGCGCTTAAAAATGTGCTTTTAACCGTAGTTTCAGGTGCTTTTTTCATTAGTACAGCTAATCTTTATTGTAACTATACGGTCTATAATCGGTGGCTGGTGCAATTCCCTGTTGTGGTGATTTTGGCAGCTTTAATTATCTTCTTTTCACTGTTATATCAGCATAAATTAAAACGGTTTATTATTGCCTTTGCAGTAGGTATGGTTTTAATGCAACTCTCGGTTTTCTTATATTTCTCCTTTGTTTTTCCCGTAGATACCAGCATCAGTATATTGAATATTTCTGAAATAAAAGTGTTTAGGCGTATCCTTAGATATAGTTTCAGTATAGGAATGCTGATTATTATAGTAGACTTGTTTTTTAAAATATTAAAGAAGTACAGGTCAACTAATATTTATTTTAGAGAGATTAAAAAATGGGCTGCGTTTTTAGTAGTTAATTTGACTTTACTGCTCATTGCCAGCAGTTTTAAAAGTTTTTTTGGACAATTTGAGTTTATTGGCCAATTATCTGCCCTTATAGCTATTTTTTTTATTCTGCTCACTTTTTTATTTAGGCCCAAGTTTTTAAATAGCTCTAGTTTAAAGATTTCTCTGGGTACCTATTTTAATTTGTCAGAAAAAAACCAATTCTCAAAACAGCAATTTATCGACGCTTTTTATCATCAATTTTATTACCTAAATCCCGAGGCTTCTTTAGAAAATTTAAGTAAATTATTAAATGTTAATGCGGATGATTTATACCGTTTCATCTACAAAAACTACCATCTTGCATTTAACGACCTAATCAATCAAAACAGGGTGGTATATTTTATAGATTTGGTGAAAAAAAAGGCCTATCCTAATTATACGATAGATGCACTGGCCCAGAAATCAGGTTTTTCATCCAGGCACCATCTTTACCGGCCGTTTAAGAAATTTCATGGGGGCAATCCATCCGATTTTATCAGATCGATTAGAGATTAAAAATAGAGGGCTTATTACTTTTTTTTCTTAAAATGGTTTTGCTTACTAGTTGAAATAGAGTATGCTTATATTGGTAAGCATTAGCTCTTTATTTCGTTTTAGAGGCATTTATAGCCCTTATGTGACCGATGCGTCAGAAAAAATAACTACATAAATGTTGTTGACGCATAGCCAATAACTAATGAGCATATTTGATTGAATACTTTTGTGATAAATCAAGTATCACATGCGCTCATTAAAAGAAACCTTGCAATCAGTTTTAAAACGATCAATTTTATTAGTATCCTTCTTGTTTAGTATAAGCTTTACCGCTTTCGCGGGAGATTATTACTGGGTAGGTGGTTCTGGTAATTGGACAGACTATTCCAACCATTGGGCAACCAGCTCTGGCGGAACCACTTTTCACAATCAGATACCTCGTACCACAGACAACGTCTATTTCGATGCCAACTCTTTTAGTGCCGAAGGCCAGATAGTTACTTTAGACACCGAGAACGGAAGTTGTAACAATATCGATTGGACTGGTGTGTTATATAATCCCACTTTCAAAGCCGAAGGCAGAACTCTAAAAATATACGGTTCGATGAAATTCATTCCAGAAATGAAGCTCAATGAATTACGAGCCAGTATGGAAGCCACTAGTGGCCTGCAAACGGTACATACAGGTAGTTTAAAACTGCGTGAACTTGGCTTTAACGGCATCGGCGGCGAATGGACCCTGCAAGATTCTGTAAGTGCACATGAACTCAAATTTAAATCTGGTACATTGAATACCAACAACCAATCTGTTAATCTGGAAGGTAGTTTCGATCCCAGTAGCAACAATCCCCGTACCCTCAACTTGGGTTCGTCCAATATTACGGCCAGTTGGTTTGAATTTTATGGTGGCA
>CAZFAE010000024.1:14415-28690 GCA_964516035.1 uncultured Sphingobacterium sp. | reverse complement strand
TGGCTTCGGTGGTATATTTGGGCAAAGGTGAAGATGGAACCAAATCCATCACCGTTGAATAATTATGTCCGGATTTTGGCTTGTGCGCTTTTGCTTTATTAGAACGCTCGCCGTCGCTTAAGCTTCGGCTCGCTGCGGCTTCGCGCGTCCTGTCCATTATTAGAGGGACATTTAAATTGACCTTTAAATTATGGCACTAAAGCAAACTCTTCATTTATACCTTCGAGTAAGTACTATATCTCAGCAGGAAAAAGGAACTTCTTTAAAGACACAGAAAGATGCAGGTATAGCTTTAGCTAATAGACTTAATATGGATTATCAAATTCATAACGAAGGAGGTAAGTCATCTGCCAAAGATGATTTAAACAATAGACCTGTGATGCTTGAACTTCTTCGTTTGATGGATACTGGGGCTGTTAAAAATTTATACGTTTGGAATACTGACCGCTTGTCCAGGAACCAGATAACTTGGTACTCAATTAGACAAAAAATGGTAAAGAATAATGTTGTTCTTTACACTAGTCAAGGTAAATATGATATTACTGATGGACTTGAAAATCTTCTTTTAGGTATTCTTTCCGAGGTTTCTACATATGATAATCTTATTCGCACTGAACGTTCTCGACTTGGTAAAATAGAAAAGGTACAGAAAAATTACTGGCGTGGCGGAGATTGCCCTTTTGGTTATAAATTAAGTAAATCAGATGGTATTGGGAATAAACTAGTCATTTGTGATTATGAAAGCAAATGGGTTAGATTCATTTATTCAGAGTATATAAATGGATCAAGCTGTAAAGAAATAAAAAGTAAGTTAGAAGAAAATAATGTTAGAACCAGAAGAGGTAATGAGAATTGGTCACTTGGTTCTATTCAATTGATTCTTAGAAACAACACCTACTTAGGTATAGATCAATACCGAGATAAGAAGACTGGTCTCTTGATCAATAACGATATACCTCAAATTATACCGAATAATATTTTTGAAGATGCTCAATTGAAGCGAAAAAAAACATTAGAACGAAAAGGACAAAACAATAGATTAAAGCAATTCTTTTTACTAAGAGATTTTTTAGTCTGCGGTGGATGTGGGACTCAGGTTGGTTGTAAGAAGGTTAAAAATAAAAATATAAACCACTATTACTGTCCAATACCAGAACGTAGGTATAATCGCTCCTATAAAGATAATAGGAAGTGTGAATCCAGTAAGGTTATGGATGCAACAAGCACAGATAGAGAAGTCTGGAATCTTATTGAAAGAACCCTCTTAAATTCAAAACAGATAAAACTAGCACTTAAAGAAAGAGGTAAATTAAAAGAAGTTGATCAGTCACAGATTTTAAATAAAACTATTTTAATTGATAAGGAAATTGAGAAGCTTAAGAACGATTTGAAAAATTATGAGTCGAGTTTAATTGTACTTGAAACTGAAAGGATCATCAAAAAGCATAGTGATAATGTATACATAGGTATAAGGAAAAATCTCACATCTAAAATTAGTAAGGTCAAGATGCAAATTGAAATGAATCAGAATGATATTATGTTACTAAATCAGAAGAATTCATGGTTGGATAGCATCGATTTTATTGGTGAATACATGATAGGGACAGGTTCTTTTGATGAAGTTCAGAAAAGAGAAGTCCTAAAAAAACTAGTCAAAGACATTATAGTAACCTATGAACACCCTGAAAAGTGCCATAATTTAAAGGTCAATTTAAATGTCCCTCTAATAATGGACAGGACGCGCGAAGCCGCAGCGAGCCGAAGCTTAAGCGACGGCGAGCGTTCTAATAAAGCAAAAGCGCACAAGCCAAAATCCGGACATAATTATTCAACGGTAACTGATTTTGCCAAATTACGCGGCTGATCTACATTGCAACCACGCATTACCGCAATATGGTAAGACAATAGCTGCAAAGGAATAGTAGCCAGAATGGGCAAAAATGCATCGTCTGTATCCGGAATTTCGATCACGTGATCGGCCATTTTTTTCACTTCGGTATCGCCTTCGGTTACAATGGCAATTACAAATCCTTTACGGGCTTTAACTTCTTGAATATTGCTCATTACCTTCTCGTACGATGCGTTTTTAGTGGCAATAACAATAACAGGCATTTCTTCGTCAATTAAAGCAATGGGGCCGTGTTTCATTTCGGCAGCCGGATAGCCTTCGGCATGTATATAAGAGATTTCTTTGAGTTTTAATGCGCCTTCTAAAGCCACCGGGAAACCGCTTCCTCTACCCAAAAAGAGGGCATTGGTAGAATCTTTAAGCTTTTCGGCTATTAATTTGATACTTTCATTGGCTTGCAGGCATTTTTCTACCAATGCAGGTACGTTATCCAGTTCGCTTAATAAACCAATCAATTTAGACTGCGAAATGGTGCCTCTTTGCTGGGCAATATAAAAAGCCATTAAAGTAAGAACGGTTACCTGGGCGGTAAATGCTTTGGTAGAAGCCACGCCAATTTCTGGTCCGGCGTGGGTATACACTCCGGCATGGGTTAAACGTGGAATAGATGAACCTACCACATTGCAAATACCGAAAATGGTAGCTCCTTTTTCTTTTGCCAGTTCAATGGCAGCCATGGTATCGGCTGTTTCTCCAGATTGTGAGATGGCAATTACAATGTCTTTTTCTGAAATAATCGGATTGCGGTAACGGAATTCTGAAGCATACTCTACTTCTACCGGAACGCGGGCAAATTCTTCAATCAGGTATTCGCCAACCAAACCGGCATGCCATGAAGTACCGCAGGCAACGATGATAATACGGTCAATGTTTTTCAGTTTATCGGCGTATTCTTTAATGCCGCCCAATTGTACCAGGCCTTCATCTGCAATAAAACGGCCACGCATACAATCTTTAATAGAACGTGGCTGCTCGTAAATTTCTTTTAACATGAAGTGATCGTAACCGCCTTTTTCAAGCATTTCCAGCTTAATTTCCAGTTCCTGGATATAAGGGGTTTTAACCACATTATCTAAACTTTTAATCAATAGCTCATCGCGTTTAATATAAGCTATTTCATTGTCGTTCAGATAGATAACGTTTTTGGTATATTCTACAATTGGCGAAGCATCTGAGGCTATAAAATATTCGTCTTTACCCACGCCAATAACCATTGGGCTGCCTTTGCGGGCAGCAATAAGTAAATCTGGTTCATCTTTACTCATAATTACAATGGCGTATGCGCCTACCACTTCATTCAATGCTACTCGTACCGCTTCTTGTAAATCTAAGCCAGATTTTTTCTGAATTTCTTCAATCAAATGAATCAATACTTCAGTGTCGGTATCGCTTTTAAATTCGTGTCCTTCAGAAATGAGTTCTTCTTTTAGGGTAGCATAGTTCTCAATAATCCCATTATGGATAATAGATAAACGCTCGTCGCCAGAAGAATGTGGGTGTGAATTGCGATCGGATGGTGCACCGTGGGTTGCCCAACGGGTATGGCCCATGCCCATATGTCCGGATAAATCTTTTCCTGAAGCAAAATTTTCCAGTTCACTAACTTTTCCTGCTTTTTTGTAAACACGAAGATCTCCGTTCATTAAAGCAACTCCGGCACTATCGTATCCACGATACTCTAAACGGTGCAGGCCTTTGATAATAATAGGCCAGGCTTCACGGTGTCCGATATATCCAACAATTCCACACATAATGATGTTTTTCTAAAGGTAAAGGCTAAAAAGGTTGATGTTTGGTGTTGTTCTAATTGTTTGTTAAAGCATACTTCACTTTAAGTTTCATCTTAAAGTTAGTATTTTTTCCGCTTCCCAGAATAGATCGGGTGGCAACAATTGCAGATGGATTGATTACTTCTGTAACACTATTCAAACCTAAGGGTAAAGGAGCCAGATAAACAGGATATGGCTTAGTTTTACCCAGCAACAAATCCTGAATGTAGGCAGTTATAGTGAAAGTATACGTTTTTTTATCTTTGTTATATACTCCTCCAAAACCTTCTAAACCCAAAGAACGGGCATCATAAGGATCAATGTCTGCAAGGGGTTGACGTTGAGAAGCAATATCGGTTTGGTAAAGGCCTAAACGTGGTGCGGGTGCAAAAGGTTCATCGGTACCACCATCAATACTAATGACCAATTCTGCCTTGTTGATCACGATGTTACCCAATAATTTCAAGTCATTTAAATCGGGAAAAGTAATTTTAGTACGTAGGCCGGCTAAAGCTTGAACGAAAACCTGATCTCTTTCTTCGGTTGGATTAGCTAGCTGATAAGCCACTTCGGTACCGCTATAATCATGGGTAAAATGAGCCACCACCGGAGAAGTTCCGTTATTGATAGTGAAAATAACGTAATTGGTATCAATGGTTGCACCATTGTCGTTTCTGTAGTATAATTCCAGTTTACTGCTACCCGAACTAAAATCGAAAAAAGGAATACCGCCTGCATCTGGCGCATTCATAGGATCAACTTTGAGGTAAATACCTTTAATATGGTCTATAAATTTGCTATTGGTTTCAAATTTATCAGCAGAGGCATTAAAAAAGTTATCGTTAATAAAATTGGCATCAATAGGTATCCGGATTTGTGGTGCTTGCGTAATCTCGGTATCAGCACTGCCTTTAACAATCTGTTTTACCTTAACACTATCGTTCATTTTGATTTTACTCACCATTCGCGATCCAATTTCTGCAGCATTAAAAGCAATGGGCGTAGTATTGTAGTGAACAGTAGGCGATATTTTATCAGTTAGCTGATGTACCGTAAACCGGTAATCAGATTCGAGAGAATCTCCATAAAAGGAATCGGCATAATCCAATACCAAAACGGCAGAATCTAATAAAATATTGGTGCCAAAACTTTTTGCTGCCTCTACTAAATTAAGAGTAGCTCCAACATTGGCAACGGTTAAACCCATTGCCGGGTCCACGAAATAGCCTATTGGATATTTACTCAGACCATTGGTTGCCATTTTATCTTCGGGTACAGTAAAAGCTTTAACAATAGATTCGTCATGAATAGCGGTATTCAAGCTATTCGATGGATCTACATCTAATCCAATTTCGTCAGGATTATTACATGCACCTAAAATAAAAAGACTTATTAACAGGGTCAATAAGTCTAATTTGAATATTTTCATAAGATAAAACCCTTTTTTATTAAGCAAGAGGTACCAACTCGTCGGTGGCAATCTCTTGGTAAAGGTTGTAATAATTTTCGAATTCGGAAGTGGAAAAGTACTCCATAACCGTTTTGTTCGATTTTTTAACAAACTTTAACACCTCTTCACTAATTACTTCGCTTCCGTAAACCACGGCATCAGAGTAACTGATAGCGCCTTGGTGTAGGGCATCTGCATCAGCTGCCTGATAAATTTCGGTATGCGCAGGCTCCATGCCATTCATCACGGCTTTGCGTGCAAAATCTGCATGTAGCTTTCCAGAAAAAGCATCTTCGTTATAAACAGAATACACCACTTTTGAATTTTTAAAAGTAGGATCGTCTTTGTAACTAGTTTTCAGGTAAGCTGGAACCAAGGCAGACATCCAACCATGGCAATGAACCACATCTGGCGCCCATCCCAATTTTTTAACGGTTTCTAATGCACCTTTGCAGAAGAAAATAGCACGTTCGTCGTTATCGGCATAAAATTTATCGTCTTTATCACTAAAAACATATTTACGCTGAAAATAATCTTCGTTATCTAAAAAATATACCTGCATGCGGGCAGCCGGAATAGAGGCTACCTTAATGATTAATGGATTATCGTTATCGTCGATGATGATATTCATGCCCGATAAACGGATAACCTCATGCAAACGGTTGCGACGTTCGTTAATGTTACCAAAACGAGGCATCAGGATACGAATTTCGTAGCCCTTATCTTGCATGGCTTGAGGAAGTTTACGGGTGATCTCGGCAATTTTAGTCAATTCCAGGAACGGCGACATCTCATGGGTAATAAAAAGAAGCTTCGTTTTTGCCATCTCCAATATTGATTTTAAATGAAATTAAAAAGAAGTTAAGAGTGCAAATATAAGCATTATATTATGATTTATCAACGATTTTGCCAATAGTCTTTGGTTTTCACCGAGATTTAAGCATTTTTGACAAGCATAAATTTTAGATAGCAAGTATTGAAAGTAATTCAAACCCGAACCGAACTATCGGATTATTTAGCCTCTGTAGGTACGGTTCAGCATAAAATTGGTCTGGTTCCTACCATGGGTGCACTGCATGCCGGCCATATATCGCTTATTGAGATTGCTAAAAATAAATCTGAAATAGTGATTTGCAGCATTTTTGTAAACCCTACCCAGTTTAACGACCCTAAAGATCTGGAAAAATATCCCCGGCCTATTGCTAAAGATATAGCCATGCTTGAAAATGCCGATTGCGATGTACTATTCTTGCCCGAAGTGAGCGAAATGTATAGCCCGAACGAACAATGGCATATTGATTTAGGCGGACTGGATGCGATTTTAGAAGGCAAAATCAGACCTGGCCATTACCAGGGAGTTACCCAGATTGTACACAAACTGTTTGAACTGGTTCAACCCGATATGGCTTTTTTTGGCCAAAAAGATTACCAGCAGTTTATGGTAATTAATCATATGGTTAAGCAGCTTGAAATGAAAATCGAGCTGGTAATGTGCCCTATTGTTAGAGAAACCGATGGATTAGCCATGAGTTCTAGAAATATCCATCTCAGTGCCACAGAAAGAAATAATGCATTGGCCCTATACCGGGCTTTAAAACAGATTAAAGCCAATTTCGAACAAAAAGGGATTAGCGAACTGCAAAAAGAAGGCATTGCGCAATTGCAGCAAAGTCCGGGTGTTGAATTAGAATATCTAGAAATTTGCGATGGCGAAACACTGCAAGCTGCAGTAGACAAATCTCCCCAAAAACTGGTTGCCCTAGTAGCCGCCCGTTTAGGTCAAACCCGGCTGATTGACAATATACTACTCAAATAAACAAGCATCCATTTATTTATTATTAATTTTGCCCCATGATTATCGAGATCCTAAAATCTAAAATTCACCGTGTACGTGTTACGCAAGCCGAATTAAATTATGTGGGAAGCATTACCATAGACCAAGACTTAATGGATGCCGCAGACCTCATTGCCAACGAAAAAGTGCAAGTGGTAAACAATAATAACGGCGCCCGTTTTGAAACTTATGTAATTAAAGGCGAACGCGGCAGCGGCGTAATTTGTCTGAACGGTGCTACGGCACGTTTGGCTCAGGTAGGTGATATTTTAATTATCATGGCTTATGGATCTTTGCCTAAAGAAGAAGCTAAAAAATACCAGCCGGTATTGGTTTTTCCCGACGACCAAAACCGGGTTGTTAAATAAACGCGTTTTTGAAAAACAAGCTATTAGCCGGCCTTAAATACCTGCTTTTTTTAAGTCTGGCCGTAATTATGCTTTACTGGGCATTTCGCGGTCAGGATATAAAAGAACTGCTTCATACTTTATCAAGCGCCAATTTGTATTGGATAGGCGCTTCGGTTTTGGCTTGTTTGCTTGCCCATGTTTTGCGGGCCTTTCGCTGGGTGATGCTCATCAAACCACTGGGCCACCAGGTAGCTAAAAGAAATGCATTTTATGCCGTAATGGTAGGATATTTGGCTAACCTGGCTTTCCCCCGTATGGGCGAAGTTTCCCGCTGCGGAGTATTGGCTAAAACCGATAAAGTACCAATGAACCAATCGCTGGGCACAGTAATTACCGAAAGATTATCTGATTTATTGCTGCTTTTGAGTATTACCGCACTGGCTATTTTACTAGAGTTTGAGCGTATTTCAGCTTTCATTTATCAAAATGGCTGGTTAAAAATAGAACAGGCGGCTTCGGGCACTTTTTCTTATTGGCTGGGAGTTGGCCTGGTGCTAATTTTTGTCTTATTCTATATTTTAAAATCGCAGATTAAAACACTTTTAAAGCCTTTTTCAAAAACTTTTTCAGGACTCAAAAATGGCTTATTGTCCTTCCGGGATATGGCTAATAAAACGACTTTCGTAACCCTGTCACTTCTTATTTGGCTGTTTTATTTTCTTTCTACCTATTTATGCTTTTTTGCCTTAGGCGCCACTTCAAATTTAGGCTTATCAGCTGCCTTGGCTACCCTGGTTTTTGGCAGTTTAGGCATGATTGTGCCCGTTCAAGGCGGCATTGGCGCTTTTCACTGGATGGTAGCCGAAGGCTTGACGCTTTATGCCATTCCTAAAGCAGCAGGTTTAACTTTTGCGACTTTAATACATTCGTCGCAAATTGTAGTGATTCTCTTTTTAGGGGCTTTTAGCTTGTTGATGGTGGTTTGGAAATCTAAATCAAACAAACATCAGTGATAAAAAACACCATTTGTCTACTTACTATCAAAAAAATAAGCCATATCTAAATCCATAAGATTTAATCTTATTTTTGAATCGAACTAACCACAAATTCTTTATGCAATTTCAATTTACCGAAGAACAATTAATGATACAGCAGGCTGCCAGAGATTTTGCGCAGAACGAATTAAAGCCTGGCGTGATAGAACGCGATGAACATCAGAAATTTCCTGCCGAACAGATCAAAAAACTCGCAGAATTGGGTTTTTTAGGCATGATGGTCGATCCTAAATACAATGGCTCTGGTTTAGATGCTGTTTCTTACGTATTGGCCATGGAAGAGTTATCTAAAGTGGATGCTTCTGCTTCGGTAGTAGTATCAGTAAATAACTCCTTAGTTTGTTACGGTATTGAGCAATACGGAAACGAAGAACAAAAAGAAAAATACCTCAAACCATTGGCCAGCGGCGAAAAAATTGGTGCCTTCTGTTTATCAGAACCCGAAGCCGGTTCTGATGCCACCTCGCAACAAACTACCGCAGTAGATATGGGCGATTATTACCTGTTAAACGGTACCAAAAACTGGATTACAAACGGCAGCAGTGCATCTACCTATTTGGTTATTGCACAAACCGATGTAGCTAAAGGCCACCGCGGTATTAACGTGCTAATTGTTGAAAAAGGCATGGAAGGTTTTACTATTGGCCCCAAAGAAAATAAATTAGGCATCCGTGGTTCAGATACCCATTCGCTCATGTTTAGCGATGTAAAAGTGCCCAAAGCCAACCGCATTGGCGAAGATGGTTTTGGTTTTAAATTTGCCATGAAAACCCTCGAAGGCGGTCGGATTGGTATTGCGGCCCAAGCTTTAGGTATTGCTTCTGGCGCATACGAATTGGCCGTACAATATGCTAAAGAGCGTAAAGCATTTGGCAAAACCATTTCAGAACATCAGGCTATACAGTTTAAATTGGCAGATATGGCCACAGAAATTGAAGCAGCCCGTTTATTATGCATCAAAGCAGCCTGGTTAAAAGACCAAGGTTTGCCTTATGCCCAAGCCAGCTCTATGGCCAAATTATTTGCCAGCGAAGTTGCCATGAGAACCACCGTTGAAGCAGTACAAATTCATGGCGGATATGGTTTTGTGAAAGAATATCATGTAGAACGTTTAATGCGTGACGCCAAGATTACCCAGATTTACGAGGGTACTTCAGAAATTCAACGCATTGTAATTTCTCGTGAAGTTTTAAAATAACCCCTTAAACCCGTTTTTATGAAAAAAACAATGATCAAAATGCTCATACTGGTACTTACCGCTTCAGGCTTAACTGCTTGTAAAAACACCGGTATTACCGATCTTAAAAACGGCGTTTGGCGGGCAACACTCAAAAATCAGTCTGGTGTAGAAGTACCCTTTAACTTTGAGTTGGCCGATTCTGCAGGGATAAAATACCTGGATGTAATTAATGGCGAAGAACGTTTAAGAGTAGACGAAATTAGTCAGGAAGGAGATTCTATTCTCATTCGTATGCCTTTATTTGATTCGGAGATTAAAGCCGTATTACAAGGAGACAAACTTGTTGGGAAATGGGTAAAACACCTGGCCACCACCAGTGTAGCTATGGATTTTCAAGCAGAACCCAATGCCAACTGGCGCTTTTCTAAAGTAGAAAGCAAGCCTAAGGTTGATTTAAACGGCAAATGGTCTACCACATTTATTTCCGAAGATGGTACCGACACTACCCTGGCCATCGGGCAGTTTAAACAAGAGGGGGCCAAATTATACGGCACCTTTTTAACCACTACCGGCGATTACCGTTTTTTAGAAGGAACCGTATCCGGCGATAAATTTTATTTATCCTGCTTTGATGGTTCTCATGCCTTTTTATTCACCGGCAAGGTTAATCAAAACAACATTACCGAAGGTAAAATGTATTCCGGTTATTCGTCTGTAGAAAACTGGACCGCCAAAAAAGATGACAATGCCGTTTTGCCCGACGCTTACAGTTTAGTGGGTTTAAAACCAGGTTATAAAAGCATCGATTTTACCTTCCCAGATTTAGAAGGCAAGCCCGTTTCGTTAAAAGACGAACAATTTAAAAACAAAGTAGTGGTAGTACAGTTTTTTGGTTCATGGTGCCCAAACTGTATGGACGAGATGAACTTTATGGTTCCTTTTTATAACAGATACAAAGACAAAGGTCTGGCGGTTATTGGCTTAGGATACGAACGCACAACCGATGTAGAACGTTCTCGAAAGAACATCGAACGATTGAAGAATCGCTTCAATGTAACCTATCCTTTACTGCTTACCGGCTATACCAATGCCAAAGGAGAGCCTATTAAAAGCATTCCGCAATTGGCCAAGTTTATGGCATTTCCAACCACCATTATTATTGATAAAAAAGGTGAAGTGCGTAAAATACATACGGGGTTTTCTGGTCCAGGAACAGGGCAATATTATACCGAATTTGCCGAAAATTTTGAAAAACTGATCAACGAATTATTGGCAGAAAAATAAAAAATAATACAAGGGCACATTTCAGGCTAAATACATCAGAGAACAATCTTAACAATCATTAAACCCAAAATAGCCCCGCTTTCCGTTTCGGCTAACGCCTCCGCTGCAATCGGGTTTATTATACCTTAGCTTGTTTCCATTTATTTCTTAATTAATCCGGGATTTTACAGGTTGTAAAACCGTTAAAACCGTTCGTTTATGATTTAACTGTTAGTGGTGGCACGACTTGAGTCGTGCCACCACTAGATCTATCCCAATCGTCATATTAAGCTTTTCGAAATACGGCGATTGGAGAACCATCCTTCTACAGGCTCAGGATAACGTTTGATAAGCTTGCTAATTTACCCACCCCGTCTCCGATGAATTGGAGCCACCACTCCGTTGGAGGGGAATGTCCGCATTTAATAAACCCGATTAAACTGGAAAGCCCGCAATGAGCGTTAGCGAAATGAGGACTTGAAAGGTAAAGCGGGACTGAAGAAAATTGGTGCAATACCTAAAATTTTCAAGACTATAGTTTAAATAAAAACAGCTCATATTTTATTGTTCTGAGCTGTTTTTAATGTTTTTTATATGAAAATGGAGAATATAAAGTAGAGTATGGCGGCCAGCAGGGCCGATACGGGTATAGTGAGTACCCAGGCCCATAACAGGTTTACGGTTACGCCCCAACGTACGGCAGAAACGCGTTTGCTGAGCCCCACGCCGATAATAGAACCGGTAATGGTATGTGTGGTAGATACCGGGATTTTGAAATGCTCGGTGGCAAAAAGGGTTAGTGCTCCGGCAGTTTCGGCGGCTACGCCTTCAAACGGGGTTACTTTGGTAATTTTCGAACCCATAGTTTTCACAATTTTCCAGCCTCCGCTTAGGGTACCAAGGGCAATTACGGTATAACAGGCTAATGGTATCCAACCGGGAATGTGTCCGGCATTATCGCCATTGGGCAAGGCTACATCAAGCCAGGCTGGCAGGCTTTCTTGAGCAACGCCCGAGGTGTTGATGTATACCGCAACAGCGGCAGCGATAATTCCCATTACTTTTTGCGAATCGTTGCCACCATGGCCCAAACTAAAGGCTGCTGATGAGAGTAATTGCATTTTACGAAGCCATGCCGTGGATTTGATTTCATTCAAGCTGCTAAATATTAAGCAGAATACGCCGATGGAAAATATGATAAAGGCAAACAAAAACCATTTGATATTGTGTGGCTCGGTGGCTACACTCCAAAAATGAGATGCAAAACGTGGTTTTTTAGGTTCGAATATAATTTGTAGGTATACAAACCAGGTCGTGGCAGCCATAATTACCAGCGTCCAGATTTTTGGAACTATACTTTTTCTGGAAGAATGTAATAGCCAAATGGATAATAAATAAGATACGAGCAAACCCACTAATGGTGCTAAAACGATAAATGATGCAATTACCAACACGCCTGATGGCATGCCTCCGGCTTTACCGGCAGTGTACCAAACTACAGAATCAAATCCGGCGTGGGCTATGGCGGCTCCGGCAAATCCACCAATTAGGGTGTGCGATGAGCTGGATGGAATACCCAACCACCAGGTTAACAAATTCCAGGTGATGGCTGCCAATACGCCCGCAAGAATTACGGTGAGGTTGATATCCATGGTATGGGCGGTTTTGGCCACGGTATCTGCCACGCCAAATCCAAAAACCCAATAGGCTAAAAAGTTAAAAAATGCTGCCCAAACTACTGCCTGAAAAGGGGTAAGTACTTTAGTTGAAACTACGGTAGCAATGGAGTTTGCGGCATCGTGAAAGCCATTGATATAATCGAATATCAGCGCTAAAACAATAACTGTTATTAGTAGAGAAAGGCCCATAATTTGTTTTTAACGCTTAGGCGTGTTTAACTAAAATGGATTCTAATACATTGGCTGCATCTTCGCACATATCGGTGGCGGTTTCTAAGGCTGCCAATACTTCTTTGTATTTAATTAATTGTACGGCATCTTTTTCAAAAGCGAATAAATCACCTACTGCACGGTCAAACACATAATCGGCTTGGTTTTCGATGCTGTTGATGCGTACGCATGAATCGGCAATGGCTCGGATATTTTTTAGGTTGCGTAATTCCCGAACGGCTTTATCTAAATCTGTACAGGCTTGTAAAATAAGCTCGGCTAATTTCTGGATAGGCTCTGTAATTACATCTACTTTATATAATAACATCCGGTTGGCAGAACCGTGGATATAATCGGCCACATCATCAATTGCGGTTGCTAATGAGTGGATATCTTCTCTATCAAACGGGGTAATAAAGTTTTTGCTTAATTCGAGGTAAATCTGGTGGGTAATTTCATCACCAACGTGTTCCAGGTCTTCAATTTCTTTGAAAAGCGGAATGCGATCTTCCGGATTTTTAGTATTTACGGCCTTTTTTAAGATTTCGGCCATGGTAATCAAATTGCTGCTTGACTGTTCAAAAAGAGGAAAGAAGTTTTTATCTTTTGGAACAAAATACTGAAAAATGCTGTTTAATGACATGTTTGATTTGGTTAATCTTCAAAGTTACTACTCCAATGTTAAGTTAATGTTAATTGTCGAGTATAGAACGTTCTGCTTTTTTTAAAGTAAAGCCAAAAGTAGAGCCAATACCCTCGGTACTTCTTACAGTAATGGTTTGTGCATGGGCTTCTAAAATATGTTTTACGATGGCTAAACCCAGTCCCGAACCGCCAATTTCGCGGGAACGGCTTTGGTCTGTGCGGTAAAAGCGTTCAAAAATACGGGGCTGGTATTTTTCTTCAATCCCGATGCCGTCGTCGGTTACTTCTACCAGAATTTGGTCGTGCAGTTCAAATAGTTTGATGGAGGTGTTTCCCTTGGCTTTTCCGTATTTAAATGAATTATCTATCAGGTTAACCAAAACCTGTCTTATTTTTTCTCTATCGGCATATACCCGGGTTACGTAATTGTACTTTTCTTTAAATATGAGCTGTATATCGTATTTCTGCGCTTTGGCTTCCATTGATTCCAGTACTTCAAAAATGAGCGAGCTGATATCAAAAACTTCAAAGTTAACAGGTATTTCGCCACTTTCCAATTTAGAAATGGCGTCTAAATCTTTAATTAAATAAGATAATCTATCGACATTTTTAGCCGCTTTTGCCAAAAATTTTTGGCTTTGCTCTGGATTGGTCTGTCCATCTTGCAGGGCTTCTATATACCCCTGAATGGCAAAAAGTGGAGTTTTAAATTCATGAGAGATATTGGCCAGAAACTCCCGGCGAAACTGCTCCTGGTTTTTTAAACTATCAATTTCTGATTTTTTATTGATGGCCCATTCTTTTACTTCTAGTTCTACATCGTTAATGGGGTCGGCGCTTACATATTCGCCCAAGGCATCTTTTAAATCTTTTCCGAGTTTTAAATTATGGATGAGTTTGTAAATGAGTTTGATTTTACTGTACACGTATT
>CAZFAE010000024.1:2105-14315 GCA_964516035.1 uncultured Sphingobacterium sp. | reverse complement strand
AGTTTTAAATTATGGATGAGTTTGTAAATGAGTTTGATTTTACTGTACACGTATTTTTCTACAAAATAGTAGAAAACCAGATAGCTGGTTATTAAGGCTACTGAAAATGTGGTAAGCATATAAATCCAGTTTTGCTGGAAATAAAAATTAATAATAGCCAGGGTTAAGGCAACGGCCAGTGCGTTGATTAGAACTAGAACAGATAATTTCATGCCTTAATATACAAATAAAAAAGCCGGCAATAACCGGCTTTAAAAAAATTTATGCTTCGGGGTTTTCTCTCCGGCTGCCTTCGTATAATTCGTATTCTAAAAGGCGGCAATCGAGTTTACCGTTGTAAAATTCTATTCTTCTGGAAGCACGTAAACCTACTTTTTTAGCTAAATCTGGGTTTCCGGTAAAAACATAACCGCGGTAACCACGGGTATGGCTTTTCATAAAATCGCCCATGCGTTTATAGGTGGCTTCGAGGGTATTGTGTACCCCTAAACGTTCGCCATATTCCGGATTAAACATAATTACGCCCGGCTGTTCAGGAACGGTGGTTTCGGCAAAATCGCAACACTGAAATTCGATTAAATGGTCTACACCGGCTGTACGGGCATTTTTTTCGGCAATTTCAACGGCATCGGCAGAAATATCGCTGGCAATAATTTTGAAATTGATTTCTTTGGTCGATTGATCTTTCAATAGGCGACGTTCTGCAAAAAACACTTCTTCATCGTAACCCAATACGTGCATAAAGCAATAATTCATTCGGAACAAACCGGGCCGTTTATTGGTAGCCAGCAAAGCGGCTTCAATAGCCAAAGTGCCAGAACCACACATGGGGTTTATAAAAGTGCTTTTGGCATCCCAGCCGGTGGCCAAAATAGTACTAATGGCTAAAGCTTCCAACATGGGTGCTTTACCCGGCAGTTTACGGTAACCGTGTTTGGCTAAGGTTTCGCCAGAGGTTTCCAGAAATACTTCGGCCTGGTTATCTTTCCAATATAAATGGATAACGGCTTTATCCAGTTCGGGACCGGTATTGGGGCGGATGCCTTTTTTATCCTTAATACGATCTACAATGGCATCTTTTACCTTTAAATTGGCAAATAATGGCGTGGTAATGGTTGGATTATCTACATTGGATGTTACCGAAAAATAGCCGGTAAAATCAATGAGGTTTTCCCATTCCATTTCCATTAATTCTTTATATAATCTGGCGGGATTTTCGGCCTCGAAACTTTTTAACGAATACAATACCTGACTTGCACAGCGCAGGTTGAGGTTGAGTTTAATACAATCGTTTACGGTGCCGAGCAATTCTACGCCTGTTGAAAAGGCACGTACAATCTCGAATCCTAAATCGATAACCTCCTGCTCTAAATAAGGCGACAATCGCTTATTGCAGGTGAGGATAATTTTGCTTTTGGTGTGGAAAACTTGCATGATATTTTGCGAAGTTAATCAAATTAAAATATGGAGATTTGATATAAGAATTTTTAAAAGTTAGATAAGCAATGGATATTAAAGGAAAAGTACACGAAGTTGGTGAGGTTATTACCGTAAGTGATAAGTTTAAAAAACGCGAATTGGTAATTGAATATGCCGAAAACCCAACTTACCCGGAATATGTAAAATTTGAAGCCGTACAGGATAAAGTAGGTTTACTAGACCCTTTAAAAGTTGGCGACCAAGTGGAAGTGTTCTTTAATTTACGTGGCCGTCCCTGGACTGATAAAGCCGGTAAAACTCAATATTTTAACACCCTTGCGGTTTGGCGTTTAAATGTTTTAGGTGCCGAAGCTGCTGCAGCCAACACGCCTGCTTATGCGCCACCGGTTGATATTGCTGCCGATCCAGGGAGCGATGACAGCGATTTACCTTTCTAATACAACCAAACCAATTATAAACCGAAAAGCCTCCCGATAATTATCAGGAGGCTTTTTTAATGTCAGTTATATCGTTTGCTCCCCTATTTTAGGGGAGCTGTCCGCAGGACTGAGGGGTAAATTTACCTCCCCCAACCCCCTCCTAAAAATAGGAGGGAAATTGATTGAAACAAACTTATTCTTTAATTACTTTTTTGATAAACCATTGGCCATTCTGGCTGATACTTAAATAGTAAACCCCGTTTTTAGGCAGGCTGAATGATTTATAATAACTCTCATTAAAACCGGCCGGTTTATCGGTAAATACCGGCTGAAAATCGCTGTTTAAAATTTTTACTTCTACGCCACCTTTGCTTTTTAAACTAAAGGCCAGGTTGAGTTTTCCGGTAGAAAAACTGGGGAAAAAATTCAGGTCTTCAACAGTCAAATCTGTTTTAGCAATTTCAGAATCGCTAATTTTTTTCAAAATCTCTTTGTTGGCATCGTTTAAACGAATATGTAAACGATTGCTAATACCATCTTTATCGGTATTGGAATAAGAAAAAGCCTGAGAGTTTTTACCTTCTGGTCTTTCCATTCTAAAAGCTGCCGCCGGACCAGGGGTACGCATCATTCTACTCATTCCTTCTGGAGCATGCGAAGCTATCGGGCCATCAGGTGAAGAGAAAAACTCAAAATTACCATCGCTTTCCATCATTTTGAAATGACGGCGCATATTGCTATCCAAACCAGCCATGCGCACATGCATTTGTTTCATCGTCGAGTCACCATCAAAACGAACCATAAAGCTATCTACATTCATTTTAAAATGAGCTGGTGCCTCACCATCCTTCCAAACTAGGGTATTGGGGCTTTTAATACGTCTTACAATGAGTTCTTCGGGCTGGCCATCTACCTTTTTACGGATAATTACCTGCGCTTCGCCGGGTGCTCCGGGTGTTCTGCTCGGGCGCATTTCATGGTGAAATTCAACATGCTTAGCGCCCTCTAGCTCTTTGAGCAGTTTTTTACGCTCAGATTTGCTAACATCTTTTAAATTTTTACCATTGATAATGGTATCGCCATTTTTAATAATAATGGTCTTTTTAATTTCTTTCTTGTCCTGAGCAGAAGCCGATTGCGGTTTGGCACCCAAAATAGTAACGAGCACCATTGCACCAAGGCATGCACCCGATAATGTTAAATTCCTTTTCATATCTTTTTTGATTTGATAACGATTCAAAACTATGGGGATTAGCTCTGGGATTTTGTTAAGGCTTTGTTAAAAGATGTTAAAGAATGTTGTTGCCTTGGGTTCTTACCTATTTTTGTAAAGCATGAAGCGGAAAAATATTGTATTGATTATTGGGTTAATGAGTGTTGGGCTGCTGGGCGTTTTGGCCATGCAATGGTATTTTATCAATCAATCGTACCAACTTAAATCTCAATTATTTGACCAAAGCGTAAACGAAGTACTAAATCAGGTAGTTGGCAAACTAGAAAAACAAGAGGCTTATAATTTCTTGTTAAATAAAGCTGCCGACACCGATAAGATTAAACAGAAGTCTTTAGCCCCCGCCAAACCCGCCTACCGCTGGGTAAAACTGGAGCAGAAAAAAGTAGAAAATTATGCCAACTATTTAAAAAGGCAGCAGCTAAAAGCAGATAGTTTATTTAATGTTCGGGATAGTTTAATTCGGTCCAGGTATCCTTTTGTAATGACTTATGATGGTAATGTACCCGACGCTGCAGAAAATGTGCAAAATGTGCAGGTAGATGTTTTGGAGTTTGAGGATGCTTCCGGACGCATGCATCAGCAAATGTTAACCAGAACTAATCCAGGATTGAACATACGGAAACCCTTTAAAGTTAAATCCCCAAAATCCGACTCTATCCGGCAGTATATTGTTTTCGATCCGCAAACCGGCCCCAGAATGGTAACCCTGGCCCGGCCAAAATTGGTAGACATTAGCCAGAAAGGAGAAAACAGAACACAGCAAAAACGAAGTGAAATTAAATTTGTAAAGCAATTTTTAGATTCTGTTCAGGAAGAAAAGCAAGATGTGCTGCAAGATTTGGCAAAAGAGTTTAAACAAGTAGAAATTCCGCTAAAAAAACGAATAAACCCCCAATTGGTCGATTCGCTAATCCGGTCAGAGTTAACTAATCAAGGTCTCAACAGCAGTTATGCTTACCAAATTAGCCTAGATAACCCAGATTCAGTAATTTTCAAAAAAGCTAACCTTGCTACGCCATTTTCGGCCGAAAACAGCTATAAAGCAGCCCTATTCCCTAAAGATATGCTGCGCCAGGCTGGCTGGCTTATGATTACTTTTCCGGATAAAAACAAAACTATTTTAGGTAACATGACCTTTATGATGGGCTTATCGGGGGCGCTGCTTCTGGTACTTTTATTTTCATTTGGCTATACTTTGCAAATGATTTTAAAACAGAAAAAAGTTTCGGAAATGAAAACCGATTTTATCAATAACATGACTCATGAGTTTAAAACCCCGGTAGCAACCATCATGATTGCCAGCGAAGCATTAAAAGACGAGGAGCTTACCGCAGATAAAAGTCGTGTAAAACGTCTGGCCGGAATTATTTACGATGAAAATGTCCGCCTGGGCAACCATATAGAACGGGTGCTTAACCTGGCCAAGGTTGATAAAGAAGATCTTAGATTAGAACATAAAGAAATAGCAGTAAACGATTTACTGGCAGCGGTGGCCGACAGTATGGGCTTACAATTACAAAAAAACCACGCAGAGATTAAGCTAGATTTGAGTGCTGCTGAAGATGTAGTTTTAGGAGATGAATTACACCTTTCGAATGTCATCTTCAATTTATTGGATAATGCCATAAAATACTGTCAGACTAATCCAGCTATTGAATTAAGTACAGCAAATTCGGGCAAAAACCTCCTCATTAAAGTAAAAGATAACGGCATTGGCATGAACCGCGACCAATTATCAAAAATATTTGACCAGTTTTACCGTATTCCTACCGGAAATTTGCATGATGTAAAAGGTTTTGGCCTGGGCTTGAGTTATGTAAATACCATAGTTAAATCTTTAAAAGGACAAATTAGGGTAAAAAGTGAGCAGAATAAAGGTTCCGAATTTGAAATCAGCATACCATTAGCATGAAAAAAATATTATTAGTAGAAGACGATCCAAATTTAGGCCTGCTTTTGCAAGATTACCTTCAATTGAAGGGTAAATTTGAGGTGGTTTTAGCAACAGATGGCGAAATGGGTTTAAGGACTTTTACCAAAGAACCTTTCGATTTATGCATTTTGGATGTGATGATGCCTAAAAAAGATGGCTTTACCTTGGGCAAAGACATTCGCAAACTCAATGTGGATGTACCCATCATTTTCGCCACGGCCAAAACCATGATTGAAGACAAAACTGCAGCTTTTGGTTTAGGCGGCGACGATTATATTACCAAACCTTTCCGTATCGAAGAACTCCTGCTCCGCATTCATGCTTTATTAAAGCGGGTAACAGCAGAAAAAAATACCGAACAGAATCTGCAAAACAATTTCGAGATTGGACTATACACTTTTGATTATGCCGCACAATCTATCCAAATAGATAACCAAAAGCAGAAATTAAGTACCAAAGAAACAGAGCTACTCCGTTTACTTTGCCTCAAACAAAACGAAGTACTTACCCGAGAAGAGGCGTTATTAGCCATTTGGCACGATGATAATTATTTCAATGGCCGCAGTATGGATGTTTTTCTAAGCAAATTGCGTAAATACCTTAAAGCCGACCCCCAGGTGGAAATTATCAATATCCACGGCCGAGGATACAAACTTCTTGTTCAGTCTAAATAAGTTTATACACTAAATGTTATCTTAAAATACGTATCAACATTGTTTATTAAGCGCTTATATCTCTTATTAAGAAACTACCGGGCCCATAAGTATAAATTTTAGTTTTATTGCGATAAGTAATTCGGATTAATTAAGTCATGCTTAATTTTAATCGAACTGAATTATAAAATTAACGCTATGATAAAACGAGGATTAATTAGTACTGCCGCATTAATAGCGGTATTTAGTATAGCTTGCGAAAAGCAGAACGAAAATTTGCCAGAACGACCGAGAGGCGTAGAAACTACGCTCAATAAGCCTTTGGTTAAAAACACAAGCGGCAGAGAAACCGGCAACCAGGGCGACAGAGATGGTTTGGATTCATTTTTGGTAAGAAAAGACCGCATTTTTTATCCCATTATCAAACCAGAATTTGACCCAGGACCACTAAATCCGGAGTCCGACCCTTGGTCTGATACCCACGATAAGAAATAGACCGAATTCCAAATTGACTCTTTTAAAAAGTCCTCCGATTCTTTAACACATAGAACCGGAGGCTTTTTTTATAAATCAAATTTAATACCCTGAGCCAAAGGCAATTCGGTAGAATAATTAATTGTATTGGTTTGTCGGCGCATATAGGCTTTCCAAGCATCAGAGCCAGATTCTCGGCCGCCACCTGTTTCCTTCTCTCCACCAAACGCACCGCCAATTTCGGCACCAGAAGTGCCAATATTTACATTCGCAATGCCGCAATCAGAACCCGCTACAGATAAAAACTGCTCAGCTTCACGCAAATTCAAGGTCATAATAGCCGATGATAAACCCTGTGGAACGCCATTTTGTATGGCAATAGCTTCATCCAGCGTTTTGTATTTCATCACATATAAAATAGGTGCAAAAGTTTCTTCGCAAACTATTTTAAAATCAGGTTTAACCTCGGCAATACAGGGTTTTACATAACAACCCGACTCATAACCTGCGCCTGATAAAATTCCACCATCTACTAAAAATTTTCCGCCCTCGGCTTTGCATTTTTCGATGGCATCCATATAAATTTGAGTGGCATCCGCATCAATTAAGGGGCCTACATGATTTTTTTCATCCAAAGGATTACCAATACGTAGTTGACCATAAGCCTTAACCAGCTTTTGGGTAAAAGTATCGTACACACTTTCGTGGATAATTAAACGGCGGGTACTGGTACAACGCTGTCCGGCAGTACCCACGGCACCAAACACACAGCCAATTAAAGAAGTATCTAAATCGGCGTGTTCGCTAATAATGATGGCATTATTACCGCCTAACTCCAGGATGGTATTACCAAACCGGGAAGCAACAGCGGCCGAAACCTTACGACCAATGCGGGTAGAACCCGTAAAAGAAACCAAAGGAATATTAGGATCCTGATTAATTCTATCGCCAGCAGCATTACCCAAAATAAGGCAACTTACCCCTTCCGGTACGCCATTGGCTTTAAATACTTTAGCAATTATTTTTTGGCAAGCTACCGCACAAAGCGGGGTTTTAGAACTGGGTTTCCAGATACAAACATCGCCGCAAACCCAGGCAATGGCACTATTCCAGGCCCAAACCGCCACCGGAAAATTAAAGGCCGAAATGATACCTACCACACCCAGCGGATGCCATTGTTCATACATGCGGTGCAGCGGACGCTCCGAATGCATGGTTAAACCATACAACTGGCGTGATAAACCCACTGCAAAATCGCAGATATCAATCATTTCCTGTACTTCGCCTAAACCTTCTTGCAAACTTTTCCCCATCTCGTAAGAAACCAGTTTACCCAAATCATCCTTATGCTTACGTAATTCTTCGCCTAACTGGCGAACCACTTCGCCGCGTTTAGGTGCAGGCACTTTACGCCAAGCTAAAAAAGCATCTTTTGCGGTTTCAATAACTTGCTGATATTCGGCTTCAGAAGCTGGTGTAAAACCAGCTATTTGTTTGCCGTCTACCGGAGAAAAACTGTTTTTAGTTGCCGATGAATTAGTCTGCCCCCATTGCTGTCCGGTACTCCAGGATGGGTTTACAGCCTCAATACCAAGGTTTTTCAATATAGGTTGGATATCTGTTTGCATAGATTTATGTATTTTTGTACAATTTAGCATTTCTGCCGATGGCCATCAAATATAAAACACATCTCTTTACAGCTCAATAAATCTGTTCCGGATAATAACCCAATAGACGGTGGAGATGTGGAAAACTTAATCGGTTTAAGCCATAATTTTAAACTATTTTGAGCAAGTAAACAGGTTGGCAGGATATTTGGGATAACTTATAAAAACCTATTAATACGTTTTCAAAAATTGCATATGGAAGACGATTTTGAATTTGATTTTTCTGAAGATCCCCGATTTTCGGTAGAACGTTACGAAGAGATGATCCGCAACGAGGATCAGTATTTTTTTGATGCACAGGCTTTTGAAGGAATTATCGATTATTACATCGAAAAAAACGATCCGATAAAAGCGTTGCAAGTGGTAGAATATGCCCTTAACCAGCACCCTTTTGTAGCCGTTTTCCTGATTAAACAAGCGCAGCTATTCCTAATAACTAATCACCTGGATAAAGCATTTCGTGCCCTGGATAAAGCAGAAACACTGGAGGCATCTGATCCTGATATTTATACCATAAGAGGCAATATTTATGAGGGCCTGGAGCGCCATGTAGAAGCCTTAGAGAGCTACGAAAAAGCATTAAACATCTCAGAAAACCGGGATGAAATTTTGCTGCACATGGCTTACGTTTATCAGAACATGTCCGATTACGAATCGGCCGTAAAATACCTGAAACGCTGCCTTGAACAAAACATGGAAAACCAGGAAGCGCTTTACGAACTGGCCTTCTGTTACGATGTAATGGATAAGCAGGAAGAAAGTATTGCCTTTTATCAACAATACATAGATACCGAACCCTATTCTTACGCCGCCTGGTATAATTTGGGCAACGCCTTTAATAAGCTTAATTTTTACGAAAAGGCTATTGATGCCTACGATTATGCCATCCTAATTAAAGAAAATTTCGCTTCGGCTTATTTCAACAAAGGCAATTCTTTGGTACACCTGGATCGTTATCAAGAAGCCATTGAAGTGTATACCCAAACTTTTGAATACGAGCCGCCAAGCGGCGATACTTATTGTGCCATTGGCGAATGTTTCGAAAAGTTGGAGCAAATGGACGAGGCCCGCAAATACTATAAAAAATCAGTAAAAATGGATCCGGCGCAAGCCGATGCCTGGTTTGGTATTGGCGTAACGCTCGATTTTGAAGAACGCTTTTTTGAAGCTTTACATTTCTATAAAAAAGCCCTGGATTTGGATGATAAAAACCCCGATTTTTGGTTTGCCATTGCCGATGCGCAATACAAACTAAAACAGTTGGACGAATCTGAAAAGGCTTATGAAAAAGTAATTGAATTAAACCCCATTGATATAGAAGCCTGGCTAGATTATTCCTCCATTTTGTTTGAACAAAGCAAATTGAATGAAGCCATTGAAGTAATTTCTGAAGGCATTAAAACCAATCCGGATGCCGCAGAATTGCATTACCGCATGGTGGCTTATTTATTTGCAGATGGCCAATACAGCGAGGCACTCACTTTTTTAGAAACTGCCCTCAGTAACGATCCAGAGAAGCATTATATTCTATTCGAGTATCTCCCCCAACTTCAAGAGAATAGAATTATCATCGATATTATTAACCGATACACCAAATAGGTTAAACCCAACAGTACCATACTTTATTATTTAGATTTTTTATTGAGATTTGCAGCATGAATTATACGCTTAACAACATTCCTGATCGTAGTCAGAAACCAAGAGAAAAAGGATTAACCATGGTGATGGATAAAGGCCTTAGCAACCGCGAAATTGAAGATTTCCTGGAAGTTTCGGGCAACCATACCGATATTGTAAAACTAGGCTGGGCCACATCTTATGTTAGCCCTAACCTGGAGCAGAAACTAAAAATTTATAAAGATGCCGGCATACCCACCTATTTTGGAGGTACCCTTTTCGAAGCATTTGTAATCCGTAACCAGTTTGACGATTACCGCCGCATTTTAGATAAATATGGCATGGGCTATGCCGAAGTATCAGACGGTTCAATAGAAATTCCACATGATGAAAAATGCGAATACATCCGCAAATTAAGTGAGCAGGTAACGGTAATTTCTGAAGTAGGTTCTAAAGATGCGGCTAAAATATTTGCCCCCTATAAATGGATTGCGCTAATGAAAGCGGAAATTGAAGCCGGTTCATGGAAAGTAATTGCCGAAGCCCGCGAAGGCGGAAACGTAGGTATTTACCGCGAATCTGGAGAAGTAAGAGAAGGATTGGTGGATGAAATTTTAACCCAAATTCCAGAAGAAACCATTATCTGGGAAGCTCCTATTAAGGCGCAACAGGTTTGGTTTATTAAACTGATAGGCACCAATGTAAACCTGGGTAATATTGCCCCGGCAGAAGTAATTCCACTAGAAACCATACGCCTTGGTTTACGTGGCGACACTTTTAGCCATTTCTTAAATCAAAAATAAAAAGAGCACGTTTTTTTTATTGAATAAATTATGAAAAAGTACGGTATCATCGGCTACCCACTCGTGCACTCTTTTTCTTTGAATTACTTTACAGAGAAATTTAAAAAAGAGGGACTAAATGATTGCGAATACCAGGCTTTCCCGATTCAGAATATTAGCGATTTTCCGGATATTCTGAAAGCCAATCCAGATTTATGCGGCCTGAATGTAACCCATCCGCACAAAATTGGGGTAATTTATTATCTGGATAAATTGGATGAGGCTGCCCGCGAAATTGATGCCGTAAATTGCATTAAAGTGGTTAACAGCCATCCGGTGGAATCTTATTTTAATGGCGAATTATCTTCTACCCAAGTGCTTTTAGAAGGTTACAATACCGATGCTATTGGTTTTGAATTATCTCTTAAACCCTTATTAAAACGCCACCATCAAAAGGCCTTAATTTTGGGCGATGGTGGCGCATCACGAGCGGTGGCCTATGTGCTTAAAAAACTGGGTATTGAATACCGGATCGTTTCTAGACGAGCCCGAAATAAGCAGGTAGCTTATACCGATTTAAACGCCGAAATAATGGCAGAGCATTTATTAATTATCAATACTACGCCGCTGGGTACTTTTCCGGAAGTTGATGGCTGTGCTGCTATTCCTTACGAATATTTTACAGACCGGCACCTGGCTTATGATTTGGTGTATAACCCGGGCGAAACTGCATTTATGAAAAAGGCGAAAGCTAAAGGTGCCACCACCAAAAATGGGTTAGAAATGCTGCACATCCAGGCAGAAAAAGCCTGGGAAATATGGAACAGCTAGAAAATATGAAATTAATACAGTGGATTGCGCTTGGCCTGAGCGTAAGTTTTTTAACTGCCTGCAGCGGCGATTATTCGCCAAAACCGAGAGGATATTTTCGTTTAGAATTTCCAGAGAAAAAATACCAAAACTATCAAACAGATTGTCCTTATACTTTTGAATACCCGGTGTATGCACAAATCATTCCGGATATAAATAGGGATGCCCAGCCCTGCTGGATAGATGTGGCTTATCCAGAATTTAATGCCCGTTTGCACCTCAGCTATCAGCCATTAAGCTCAAAAAAACAATTTAACGAGCTAATTGAAGATGCCCGTACTTTTGCTTTTAAACATACCGTTAAAGCTACCGCGATAGACGAAGCGCTCATTTCTATGCCAGATAAAAAAGTTTATGGGGTTTATTACACCATTGATGGCAATGCGGCTTCTGCCGTTCAGTTTTACCTCACAGATAGCACTAAAAATTACCTCCGGGGTGCATTGTACTTTAACGAACAGCCCCGTATAGATTCTATACAACCTGCTCTTGATTTTATTAGAAAGGATTTGGAGGTAATGATCAAGTCTTTCAAGTGGAAAAGGTAAAAAAACGTCATTTCGACGAATTCGCCATCAGGCGGACAAGGAGAAATCTGCGATGGTTTACTAGTAGAGATTTCTCTCCCGATAAATCGGTATCGAAATGACGATAAAACATAAACCCGATTGCAGTCCCGATAAATCTGGATATACTTTTTGACTTAACTGAGAAAAAACACACCCCTAACAAGAGTTTCTGCAACAGGTTCTTGACTGCGTTTCCCCTCTCGAGAGGGGATAATCACGTCTTTTAACTTTGCAAATACTTTGATAGGGGTGTGTCAATTTTTGATTTGCATAAAAAAAGCCCCGATGAATATCGGGGCTTTCGTTTTTTAAGCTTTTTTATTTGTTTAGTGTTTCTTTCTTCTCAATTAGATAAGAAATAAACAGGCCTAAACCACCAAAAACACCAACCAGAGAAAAATAAACCGGCACATTGGCATCATCGTCTTGAGCCAGGTTGGCGCTAAATACCGAATGATCCAGGTAAAAAGCTATAAATAAACCGATACCTGCACCCATTAATAACAAACCCCATTTAAGGTTGCGATAAGGGGCGGGTTGCGGACGGTTTAA
>CAZFAE010000024.1:0-2005 GCA_964516035.1 uncultured Sphingobacterium sp. | reverse complement strand
TTAATAACAAACCCCATTTAAGGTTGCGATAAGGGGCGGGTTGCGGACGGTTTAATTTAGGATCTATACCTTGCTGAATCATCGCCATGTTCTCTTTGTTGGCTAAATAACGTAAGCCAAATACCATGGCAAATGCGCCAAGGCTGATTAGAATAGGAATTAATATAGTTGCTTCCATGATGTTAATTTAAATGGGTTAATAAATTTTGTTTACCGATCTGCTGCGATCTGTACACTATGACTACCTCTCTTTTGAAAGGGTTACACCATTGATACTGATTATTTTTTGTAAATTCTTATGTATACAAGTGTAACCTTAGCGTTAAATAGTCAGTCATATAAATTGTTGATGCAAAACAAACTCACTGATTTAGAATTAATAGCTGAAGTATTAGCGGGCAATCAGGCCAGTTATGCCGAACTAATTAAACGGCATAAAAGCTATGTGTTTACGTTGGCTTTGCGTATGGTTAAAAACCGGGAAGATGCAGAAGAAGTAGCTCAGGACTGTTTTGTAAAAGCCTATCGTTCTTTGGCCGCATTTCAGCGCAACGCCAAATTTAGCACCTGGCTGTACCGTATTGTTTTTAATACCTCCATGACTTTTTTGCGCAAAAACCGTTTACAAACAGATTCAATTGATGAAGAAGGCACTCAAATACAACTAGCCAATGCCATTTCTGATTTTAGGGCCGATACGGTAGAACTGCAATCTAAATATGTATACCTAAACCGGGCTATTTCTCAATTATTACCCGACGATGCGGCTATTATCACGCTGTTTTACCAGGGCGAACAGTCGTTAGAAGAAATTGGCAAGGCTTTGGGCATGGAGGCCAATACCGTGAAGGTAAAACTGCACAGGGCCAGGCAAAGATTAAAACTTCAGTTGGAGCGTTTATTACATCACGAAGTAAGTGAATTGATATGAAAAATATAGAAGAACAAATCTGGGAATACGTTACGGGAACCTGTTCTGCCCATGAAAAGTCTACTTTGACAGATTTGATGAAAAAAGACCCGGCGGTCAAGCTGCTTTTCGAGGAAATCAAATCTTTACATCTGGCTTTAAATCAGCTAGAGCTAGATGAGCCTTCTATGGGTTTTCAGCAGCAAATTATGACAAAAGTGGCCGCAGAGCCGCTACCCGGCAGCCTGAGTAATTTAATTGACAAAAGAATAATTTACGGTATTGGCGGTTTCTTCTTAGTCAGTATCGCCGGATTATTGGGTTTTGCTTTTTACCAATTAGATTGGAGTACAGCCGGGAACATGAGGTTTGAGACGCCTAAAATGGACTGGAATATCCGTTTTAATAAAACCTTTATGTTTGCTTTTTTATCGGTTGATGTGGTTTTAGGGCTTTATTTTATAGATTATTTTTTGAGAAAAAAGTGGAATTAATGTTTCGCTTAAAATAAATTGAAGTTTTTTAGAACATTTTTAAATCCCTTGGGTTTATATATATGAACATGTAAAACGGTTCAATTGTGATAAGGTTTAGGTTGAAAGTCTCCCGAGAAATCGGGGGACTTTTTTAGTCTCCTCCGCAGGACAATGTGAGTATTTTGAAAATCAAATTCAGAATCAACTAATTCAATCCAGTCCCGCTATCGCTCATAGTCCTCATTCGCCGAGCTCATTGCGGGCTAAGCACTCTATCGGGTTTATTCAAGTCCCAAATTGCAGTTGTTTACAAACAACCCAGCCCTACCAATAATCATCGGTAGGGCTGGGTTAAAATTAAATTTTAAAACAAATTACTCCTTAATACAACGAACAGAAAAACCATAATTTTTATAAAGAGCAGCGTCTATAGAAAATTCAGAAAAAGCATCGCTATTATTATTCATACGATTATGGAAAATAGATCCTCCATTTTCACCCGCAGACCAGAAATAAGAAGAGAACGTAATACCGCCAAAAGAATCAGTATTATAGCTCCTATAACCACCAGGTAAAGCCGTAAAATGGGTTGAATTAGTGGCTGTAATATCAACAGCAG
>CAZFAE010000023.1:12897-30417 GCA_964516035.1 uncultured Sphingobacterium sp. | reverse complement strand
GGGGGTGCACAAAACCGGTTTTAACGGGCAGCCCCGGATTTGGGTTTTTTTTTTGGGGGGCCCACCACACAAAGTCGTGGCACCACTATGCTTAAGTTGTTTTTCGGGGCTAAAGTGGAAAGCGGGGCTACCTTTGTTGAGGCTTGCTGCAGCCGGGTTTTAAACAAAAAAGCTCCCCGATATTTTCGAGAAGCTTTTTGATAAACGGGGTTTGATACTAGAATCTTTCGAAAGCAGAGAAGAAGAAATTACCTTCAATTGCTGCGTTTTCGTCAGAATCTGAACCGTGAACGGCGTTGGCATCAATAGATTTTGCGTATTTGTTGCGGATGGTTCCGGCATCGGCTTTGGCCGGATCGGTGTTGCCAATTAAGTTTCTGAAATCTTCGATAGCGTTATCTTTTTCTAAAATTACCGCTACAATTGGGCCCGAAGACATGAAGCTTACCAATTCGCCATAAAAAGGACGTTCTTTGTGTACTGCATAAAATTCGCCAGCTTTTTCTGCACTTAACTGGGTGTATTTCATGGCTACGATTTTAAATCCGCCTGCAGTAATATCATTTAAAATAGCTCCGATATGACCGTTTTTTACGGCATCGGGCTTAATCATTGTAAAAGTTCTGTTTGTTGCCATTATTTAAATTTTGTTGCAAAAATAGGATTTTTATGGCTACAAAACCACTAAAATATGAGGTTATGCTAAGGATTGTTTTGCTGATTTGCAGAAATTAAGGTCCTGGTTGCGGTATCCTGCTGGTTTTTAATAGATTTGTGAATTGTATAAAAAGATGATGAATTTAGGCCAACTCAAAGAACAGTTATCGCAACCGCAAAAAGTGGTAATTACTACCCATCATAAGCCAGATGGCGATGCGATGGGATCGTCTTTGGGTTTATATAATTATCTAATACAAAAAGGGCATAATGTACACGTAATTACGCCTTCTGATTATCCTATATTTTTGCATTGGTTGCCTAATAATTCTGAGGTTTTAATTTATCCAGAACAGGAAGCCAGGTCTAAAGAACTGATATCCGATGCCGATCTGATTTTCTGTTTAGATTTTAATTCGCTTTCGCGGATTAATGAAATGGGAGAGTTTGTAGCCTTATCTGCTGCCAAAAAAATCATGATCGATCATCATTTAGAGCCGGATAGCTTTGATGATTTTAGACATTGGGATGTTACGGCTTGTTCTACCGCACAATTGGTTTATGAGTTTATTGTAAACCTGATGGAAGAACCTCATCTTTTAAACAAAGATGTAGCTAATGCTTTATATACCGGAATTATGACAGATTCTGGGTCTTTTAAATACCCAACCACCACAGCAGAAGTGCATTTGATTGTAGCCGAATTGATTAAAAAAGGTGCAGAAAATTCAAAAATCCATCGTTTGGTTTACGATAACTCTACCGAAAGCCGTTTGCGCTTTTTAGGTCATTGTTTAACTAACCGGATGGAGGTTTTTCGCGAATTTAATGCCGCTTTAGTTACAGTTACCAAAGCAGATTTAGAGCAATTTAAAGTAAGTACCGGCGATACTGAAGGTTTGGTTAATTATGCCTTATCTATTGTTGGAATCCGTTTAGCGGCTTTAATTATTGAGCGTCCAGATAAAGTTAAATTATCTTTGCGTTCTACCGGCGATTTTCCGGCGAATGAAATCTGTAAAAAATATTTTAACGGTGGTGGCCATCGTAATGCAGCCGGTGGAGCTTCTGATGAACCTTTAGCAACCGTTGTTCAAGAATTTAAAAATTTATTACCTGTTTATAAAACCTTA
The DNA here is from genome assembly GCA_964516035.1 of uncultured Sphingobacterium sp. Lineage (GTDB taxonomy): Bacteria > Bacteroidota > Bacteroidia > Sphingobacteriales > Sphingobacteriaceae > JAIPAN01. The sequence goes on along the minus strand of CAZFAE010000023.1, from coordinate 28,627 downwards.
CTTTTACAATAAATTATCTTAAAAACAAATGAAAAAAACACTAATTATTTTAGGCCTTGCCGCATTTACGCTAACCAGTTGCAGTCGTTTTAAAACCGGAGAATCTGGCTTAATGTACAATATCCATACCGATAAGGATGGCGAAACGATTAAAGAAGGCGATTTTATCGTGATTAGAGGTATGCAAACCACAGAGAAAGACTCGGTTGTTTTTAGTACTTATGATACCGATCGTCCTACTTTTTTAGTTTGTCAGAAACCATCTTTTAATGGCGATTTATTTGCCGGTCTTAATTTATTAAGCGAAGGCGATAGCGCTACGTTTAAAATCAATCTGGATACCCTGGCGGCAAAAACCGGTCAGCCTAAACCACCATTTGCTGGTAAAGACAAGTACATGATTTTTACTGTTAAAGTAGAGAAAGTAATCCCGAAAGGAAAATTAGATGAAAAAGCTTTTGGTGATAAAATTAATGAATTTTTAAAAGCGGATGCCGAAGCTGCTAAAAATGGCGAAAGCAAAAAGTTTAAGGCATACATTGAGTCTAAAGGATTAAAACCAACAGTAACCGCATCGGGCTTAAATTATGTAGTTAGCAAAGCCGGCTCGGGCGTTAAAGCTCAGGTAGGAGATACCGTAGAGGTAAATTATACCGGTATGTTTTTTGGCGGTAAAGTATTTGATACCAGCTATCCAGATGTAGCTAAAAAAGCAGGAACTTTTAATCCAGAACGTCCTTATGCTCCTATAAAAGTTGCGGTAGGTTTGGGTCAGAGTTTCCCTGGTTTTGATGAAGGTATCATGCTATTGCCTAAAGGTAGTAAAGCAACTTTGATTTTACCTTCGGCCTTAGGTCTTGGCGAGCAAGGCAGTCAGGGTATTCCTCCTTTTACGCCATTGGTATTTGAGGTAGAAATTGTAAATATCATTCCGGGTAAAGGAATGCCAGCACCAGCTGCTCCGGTAAAAAAATAAATTTTCTATTTAATGCTATTTAGCCTCCCGGTAGTTATCGGGGGGCTTTTTTTTGTTTAATTTTGAAGCATGATGCTTACCGATACCCATACTCATATTTATTACGAAACCGATCCGATTTTATTAGATGAGCTCATGCAGCGTGCTTTAGTCAATGGCGTTAGCCGTTTGTTTTTGCCTAATGTCGATACGTCCTCTATTCCTTTGGTGATGAATTTGGCAGCAAAATATCCCCAAAATTGTTTCCCTATGTTGGGTTTGCATCCTTGCGATGTAAAAGAAAATTTCAAACAAGAACTTCAGCATATTCAAGAACAGATTATAAAACAGCCTATTTATGCCATTGGCGAAATTGGCATTGATTTGTATTGGGATAAAACTACACTTGCTGCACAAATTGAAGCCTTTACAACGCAGATCAATTGGGCTAAATCTTTAGACTTGCCTATCGTAATACATTGCCGAGATGCCTTTGATGAGGTTTTTAAGGTGCTGCAAGAAGAACAAGACGAAAAACTGAGAGGCATATTCCATTGTTTTACGGGAACCCTAGAGCAAGCCCAAAAAATTATCGATTTGGGGTTTTATTTGGGAATAGGCGGTGTAATAACGTATAAAAATTCTGGCTTGGATGCCATTGTTGCCCAAATACCCTTGGCGCATCTGGTATTGGAAACCGATTCTCCTTACCTCACGCCGGTGCCTTATCGTGGTAAACCCAACGAGAGCAGTTATTTAATACATATTGCTCAAAAAGTGGCCGATCTGCATCAACTAAGCCTTGAAAAACTAGCCGAAATTACTACCGAAAATTCACGAAAAATATTTGGGATATAGTTGCGATATTTGTTCATCTAACTATTTATGGCAAATATTCTGATTATTTATACCGGCGGAACCATTGGAATGGTACGTGATTTGGAAAGCGGCGTGCTTTTGCCTTTCAATTTCGAACAAATTAAAGACAACGTCCCCGAACTGCAACGCCTCGATCATCAGTTAACCGTACATTCTTTTGATCCCATCATCGACTCATCAGACATGAACCCGGCAATTTGGGTAGAAATTGCTCGTTTAATTGAAAAAAATTACGAAAAATATGATGGTTTTGTGGTGCTCCACGGTTCAGATACTATGGCTTTTACCACCTCTGCCTTAAGCTTTATGTTAGAAGGCTTGGCTAAACCGGTAGTTTTTACCGGTTCTCAGTTGCCCATTGACGAAATACGTACAGATGCCAAAGAAAATCTGATTACTGCCATTATGATTGCTGCAGAAAAGCATGATGGCAAAGCCATAATTCCCGAAGTGTGTATTTATTTCGATTATCAATTACTTAGAGGAAATCGGGCAACCAAATACAACTCTGCAAAATTTGAGGCCTTTCAATCGCCAAATTATCCATTATTGGCAGAAGCCGGAGTACATTTCTCCTTTTTCGAAAACGCTATTGCTAAAATCGTAAATAAGCCATTAAAAGTTCATAAAGAATTAGACACTTCCATTGCCGTACTTAAATTATATCCCGGTATCAACCAAAAAATGGTAGATGCCGTATTAAATTCAGACTGTAAAGCCATTATTATGGAAACTTACGGTGCAGGCAACACCTCTACAGAAACCTGGTTTTTAGAGCGTTTAAGAGAAACTATTCAAGAAGGGAAAATTATTCTTGATATTTCGCAGTGCCGGGGCGGATCAGTAGAATTGGGCCGTTATGAAACCAGTATCCAGCTCAAAGAAATGGGTGTAGTGAGTGGTTTCGACATGACTTTCGAGGCTGCCGTAACCAAACTCATGTTCCTGTTGGGCTCTAAAAAACCCACCGATGTAATAGCCAGAACACTGGCCTTAAATTTACGTGGCGAATTAACAGAAAATTGATACTTTTGTCCTCCCTCACGGAGAGGTGTCAGAGTGGTCGAATGAGCCAGCTTGGAAAGCTGGTATACTCGCAAGGGTATCGAGGGTTCGAATCCCTCCTTCTCCGCCAAATTATTAAGGATTGCCCCAATTGGGGCAATTTTTGGTTTATAGCAAGCCTAATAGGTATTTAAGGTGCAGCTAAAAACCAAAAATTGAACATTGCGTCAGCAAGGGGACAATCCGGAAAAATTTGAAGCCTCCCCTTATTGGGATCAGCGAAGCTAATCCCTCCTTCTCCGCCAAACAGAATCTTGGTCGAAAGACCGGGTTTTTTTATTAATCTATCATTGTAGGCGTACCAAAAAACAGCAATTCTTCTCCGTCTTCGGTTAAGCGAATGGGCTTTTCGAAATACAGCCCAATCTTGTTTAATAATTTAGCCGACCGTTCATTGTCTTTTGCGGTAATAGCTACTACACGCTTCAGTTTTAACACGTTATTGGCATCATTCATCACTGCTTGTGCCGCTTCAAAGGCAAATCCCTTCCCTTCAAATTCCGGTAATAGCGCATACCCAATATCAATGTCCTCCAGTGTTTCTCGTTTAATTAAACCACACATCCCGATTGGTTCGGCATTAGAAACTAATTCAACCAACATTAGGCCAAATCCATTAAGTTCATAGCCTTTCATCGGGCCGTTCTCCAGATAATTTCGGGCGTCATCCAGGCTGTGAATTTTTCGGTCGCCAATAAAGCGGAGCCAGCCCGGCGAGTTCAATAATTTTAAAATGAAAGCTGCGTCATCAATCTTAAACGCTCTTAATCTTAAACGTTCAGTTTTTATGTTTTTTAAAGGTGTCATCATACCGAGTTAAAAACATAATAATAGGTATTTTTTTGATACCATCCGGGCCTAAAATCTTCCCGCAATTTAGCGGCTAAATGCTTAGGTTTGTACTCGCTTAATAACAGCTGTAAAATCCGAAATGGGTAAACTAGACGAAATTAGAAAACCGATTGCTGCAGAGCTGGATGCCTTTGAAAATAAGTTCAAAGCAGCCATGAAAAGTACAACCCCCCTGCTCGATAGAATTACGCATTATATCGTGAAAAGGAAAGGTAAGCAGATACGGCCTATGTTCGTTTTTTCGGCTGCTAATTTATGTGGAGGTATTACCGAAGCCAGTCATCGTGGTGCCGCATTGGTAGAGTTATTACATACAGCAACATTGGTTCATGATGATGTGGTGGACGATGCCTACCAGCGTCGCGGATTTTTCTCCATCAATGCTTTGTGGAAAAACAAAATTGCCGTTTTAGTGGGCGATTATCTTTTATCCAAGGGCCTGTTGCTCTCTATCAATCATGGCGATTTTAATTTACTTAAAATCGTTTCTGAGGCGGTTCAGCAAATGAGTGAAGGCGAGTTATTGCAAATAGAAAAAGCCCGCCGTTTAGATATTACCGAAGAAATTTATTTTGAGGTCATCCGTAAAAAAACAGCCTCTTTAATTGCTTCCTGCTGTGCCTGTGGTGCTGCTTCGGCCGGTGCCGATGAAGCTACTACCGAACGTATGCGCTTATTTGGAGAAAAAATAGGCATCGCTTTTCAAATTAAAGACGATTTATTTGATTTTGGGATAGATGATGTAGGCAAACCTTTGGGTATTGATATCAAAGAAAAGAAATTAACGCTTCCGCTGATTTATGCCCTGAGTAAAACCAGTCCGGCAGAAAAACGCCGCATCATTGGTCTGGTTAGAAATCACAATCTCGATTCGGCAAAAGTGGCCGAAGTAATTGCATTTGTAAAGCAAAGCGGAGGCATGGCCTATGCCGAAGCGCAAATGAATCGTTACCAGGCAGAAGCATTTGAATTATTAGCCCATTTTCCTAACCAGGAAGCCCGCACTCAGCTGGAAAGCCTGGTGCGTTATACCACCGAAAGAAAAAAATAATGAGTAACGAAATTTTATTTTTTAGCAGCTTTTTGCTGTTTATCGTTTTAATGCTGGCCATTGATTTAGGCCTTTTTAATAAAAAAGACCATGTGGTTACGCTAAAAGAAGCTGCCATTATGAGTGCCATCTGGGTTTCTTTTGCTCTGGGGTTTTATGTGCTTTTGCTCACCGAGGGCGACTTTTTGCACGGCATTCAAACCCCCGCTCAGTTAAAAGAAATTACCCAGACCTATTTACACAACATTACCTTAATTCCTGATAATTTCTCTGCCAGTTTGAGTTTGTACAAACAAAATCTGGCCCTCGAATTTATTACCGGTTATGTGGTAGAATATGCTCTTTCGGTAGATAATATTTTTGTAATGGTATTGATTTTTAACGCCTTTGGCGTAGATGAAAAATACTATCATCGGGTATTATTTTGGGGCATTATAGGTGCCGTTATCATGCGTTTTGGCTTTATTTTTCTGGGCGCATCACTCATCAACGAATTCGGCTGGATTATTTATGTATTCGGCGCTTTTCTGGTGTATACCGGCATAGCCATGTTTATTGGTCGCAACAGCGAAGATAAAATTGATGCCGAAAATCACCGGGTAGTTAAGCTGGCTGCTAAATATTTTCCGGTTACGCCAGATTATGTGGGTAAAAAATTCTTTGTTAAAATAGATGGTAAAACCCTGATTACCCCTTTGTTTGTGGTTTTACTGGTAGTAGAATTTACCGATTTGATTTTTGCCGTAGATTCTATCCCGGCTATTTTTGCGGTAACTAAAGACCCTTATATTGTATTTTTCTCTAATATTTTTGCCATTTTAGGATTACGTTCCATGTTTTTCCTACTGGTAAACATTATTCATAAATTCCATTACCTAAAAACCGGGTTGTCTATTTTATTGGTATTTATAGGTTTAAAAATGCTGGCTCATCATTATTTATCCGATTGGGGTTTTACCACCTTACATTCATTACTCATTATTTTAAGCATTTTAACGGTGAGCGTATTGGGCTCTTTGATGTTTCCGAAAAAGTCATAGCTGTCTGAAGAGTTTAGCTTTAGCGTTTCTTCGGACAAAGCATAAGTTGGAGTCTGAGACTCCAATACATCAAACAACTTGTGCTCTACGATTAGAAATGATTGAAATCATTTTAACTTTCCCCAAATAATTATAGCCCCGGGTTTAAACCCGGGGCTATAAGGAATAAAATACTAGTGAACGGTTTCAACCGTTTTTAAAATAACTTGATTTTTTAAGCCATTATTCCTAAAATCTCTTCCACATATTTACGTTCATTGGCCAGCCGGGGCACTTTGTGCTGCCCGCCGAGTTTACCACGGTTTTTCATCCAATTGTAAAAAGTGCCGGTGGGAGCGAGGTGCATTTGCGGCTTGCGCAAGGCCATGTCTTTATAGCGCTTGGCATCGTAATCTGAATTGAGTTCGCGGAGGTTTTGGTCTAAAATATCTGTAAAACGCTCTAAATTTTTAGGGGCCTGTTCAAATTCAATAATCCATTCGTGGGCACCGGCCTCGTTTCCTTTAAAATAAACGGGGCAGGCCGTATAATCGCGAATTATACTATCGGTTTCGGCGCAGGCTTTGGCCAGCGCTTTTTCGGCATTGTCAATAATTAATTCTTCGCCAAAAGCATTTATAAAATGCTTGGTACGGCCGGTAATTTGAATGCGGTGCGGAGAAAGCGACGTAAATTTAATAGTGTCGCCAATCTGGTAACGCCATAAACCGGCATTGGTTGTAATAATCAGGGCGTAATTTTTATCCAATTCCACTTCGTCTAAACTCAGTGTTTTTGGGTTTTCTTCTCCAATGTTTTCCATCGGTAAAAATTCGTAATATATGCCGTAATCAAGCATCAATAACATCTCTTCAGAATTTGGTAAATCCTGAATCCCGAAAAATCCTTCAGATGCATTATAGGTTTCCAGATAATACATCTGGTCTGATGGGATGAGTTGTTTAAATTGTTCGCGGTAGGGTGTAAAGTTTACCGCTCCGTGGAAATACAATTCCAGGTTGGGCCATACTTCCAGCAAATTGGATTTGCCGCTTAACTCCAAAATGCGTTTAGCTAAAACCACATTCCAGGTAGGTACGCCAGAAATATTGGTGACGTTTACATCCAGTGTAGCCCGGGCAATTTGTTCTACTTTTTCTTCAAAGTTCTCCATCAGCGTGATGGATTGATCTGGTGTGCGGTAAAACTCTGCCCAGAAGGGTAGATTTTTAATTAAAACAGCAGATAAATCGCCATAAGACGATTCGCTATTTAACTGATTGATTTGAGAGCTGCCGCCCAAAACAAGGCATTTACCGGTAAATATTTTGGTGTCTGGCCGATTGTTGCAATAAATAGAAAGTAAATCTTTACCGCCTTTATAATGGCATTCTTCTAACGATTCTTCGCTTACCGGGATGAATTTACTCCGGTCGTTGGTGGTGCCAGACGATTTGGCAAACCATTTAATTTCGGATGGCCAGAGCACATTTTGCTCGCCGGCCAGCATGCGTTCAATGTAGGGTTTTAAGGTATCGTAAGTTTGTATCGGAACTCTTTCCTTAAATGTTCTGCTATTGCTAATATCGGTATAGCCGTATTTTTTGCCCCATTCGGTATGCTGGGCCGTAAAAATTAGATTTTGGAACCATTCTTCCTGAACTTCATGCGGATATTTCATGAAAAGCTCGATCTGATGAATCCGCTTTTTCATTATCCAGGTAAAGAAAGAATTAACTAAAGTCATGTTTTTGGCTTTGGTGATGCTTAAATCTTCTTTTTCCGCAGTTCAAAATGCTGGCCTAAATAATATTTACGGGCCATTTCATTGTTGGCAATTTCTGTTGGCGTGCCGGTAAGCATAATTTTTCCTTCGGCCAATAAATAGGCCCTATCGGTGATAGATAGGGTTTCCTGTACATTATGGTCGGTAATTAAAATACCAATATTTCGGAGTTTTAGTTTGGCTACAATTGATTGAATTTCTTCAACTGCAATAGGATCTACGCCGGCAAAAGGTTCATCCAGTAAAATAAAACTAGGATCTGCAGCCAGGGCACGGGCAATTTCGGTACGTCGGCGTTCGCCGCCGGAGAGTAAATCGCCGCGGTTTTTGCGCACTTTATGTAAACTAAATTCGTCAATCAACTCTTCTAATTTATGCTGCTGATCGGCCTTGCTCAGTTTAGTCATTTCTAAAATGGCCAGGATATTGTCCTCCACCGTTAGTTTTCTAAAAACAGAAGCTTCCTGGGCTAAATAGCCAATGCCTTTTTGGGCACGGCGGTACATCGGGTCGTCGGTAATATCTTCATCTTCTAAAAAAACATGGCCTTCGTTGGGTTTAATTAAACCCACAATCATGTAAAATGAAGTGGTTTTACCGGCACCGTTTGGCCCCAGCAAACCTACAATTTCGCCTTGTGCAACCTGGAAAGAAACATTGTTTACAACCGTTCGCTGCTTATATTTTTTAACTAAATTTTCTGCCTTTAATATCATGCTTAATTTTCGCCTTCGGCGGATGCTAAAATACGAATGTCTTTAATTCTTAGTTGGATGTTTTTTCGATCCTGCCAGATGTTTTCTTCCACATGATAACAAATATCAAAAGGTAAACCCCGGTTAATTTGCTCGGTTAAATGGCCAAATCCAAAGCCAATACAATCAAAATAAGGAGAATTCCCCTGCCGGATACGCATTTTTAAATGCTTGCCGCTTAATTCTTTTGCTGCACCGTAAGTATAAGCATTTCTGCTCAAAAACACCGGCGACATATTCATCGGTCCAAATGGTTCGAACTGATTTAATATTCTAAAAAACTTGGCATCAATTTGTTCCAATAGAATTTCGGCATCTATTCTCACTTCTTCAGTTAATAAGGCTTCGGGTATGCTTGCCGAAACCACTTCTTCAAATTTGGCCTGAAAAGCCGGAATGTTTTCTGCTTTCATGGTTAGGCCGGCAGCGTATTTATGCCCGCCAAATTGCAACAGCAAATCGCTGCAGGCAGATAGCGCTTCGTATAAATCAAAATCCCGCACCGAGCGGGCAGAGCCGGCTATCACGCCGTTAGATTGGGTAAGTACCACGGTTGGGCGGTAATAAGTTTCCGTTAAACGGGATGCCACAATCCCAATTACGCCCTTATGCCAATTCTCGTTAAATACCACGGTGCTTTTGCGCTGAATTAGGTTTGGGTCGCCGCTAATTAAGGCCAAAGCCTGTTCGGTAATATCGCTGTCGTGGCCTCGTCGTTCGTCGTTTTGCGTATCAATTAAACGGGCTTTTTCTAGAGCTTCCGCTTTGCTGTTGCTAATTAATAAACTCACCGCATGCTTGGCATCGGCAATACGGCCGGCGGCATTAATTCGTGGTCCCAATTGAAAAACTGCATCCGTTAACGAATAATGGCTTTTTCTTCCGGAGATATCCATCAAAGCATCCAGGCCAGAGCAGGGACTTTCGTTCAAGCGTTTCATGCCATACCAAGCCAAAATCCGGTTTTCGCCATCAATAGGTACAATGTCAGCAGCAATGCTTACCGCAACCAAATCTAGAAAAGGAGTGATTTCTTCAAAAGGAATATCGTTTTTCTGGGCATAAGCCTGTACCAGTTTAAAACCGATACCACAGCCGGCCAGTTCTTTAAACGGATATTCGCAATCTGCTCTTTTGGGGTCTAAAACGGCAGCCGCTGCAGGTAATACATCGCCCGGTAAATGGTGATCTCCAATAATAAAATCTATATTTTTTTCTGAGGCATAAGCTACTTTGTCGTTGGCCTTAATGCCGCAATCCAAGGCAATAATTAAAGTAAAACCGTTTTCTGCCGCATAATCAATCCCCTGAAAAGAAATGCCATAACCTTCTTTATACCTATCGGGAATATAATATTCAATGTTGGGATGATATTTTTTAAAGAAACTGTACACCACGGCAACCGCAGTGGTGCCATCTACATCATAATCTCCAAAAATCAGTATTTTCTCTCCGGCAGCAATTGCTTTCTCAATTCGTAAAACCGCCTGCTCCATATCCTTCATCAAAAAAGGATCGTGCAAGTGCCCCAATTCAGGCCGAAAAAACTCCCGGGCTTGTTCAAAAGTGTGTATGCCGCGTAAAACCAGCAAATGGGCCATTACTTCATTAACCTGAAGTGCTTCTTGCAGTTTTGCAAGTACTTCAGATTCGTTTACCGAAGCTTCTACCCATCTTTTTTGCATATCTTTGTGCTGTTTTTATCGCCTAAATATACTTAAATAGCCCTTGGCAGCCAAGCCCTAAAACACGCTGAATCTTGAAAATATTTCCATTAGACGAAGGCTCATACTCGGTAGATATGAGCAAGAAATTTGTTCCTTTTGATCCCGCTATCCACGAGGTTAAAGACCGTCCGGCTTCGCTTTTTGTGTATGTACGCCCATTTTTAGTACAAACCACTTCCGACTTAATCGTAATCGATACCGGTTTGGGTTACCACGATGAACAGGGCAGACTGATTTTACATCAAAATATCCGCCATGCGGGATTTAATCCTGAAGATGTGACACTGGTGTTGATGTCGCACCTGCATTTTGATCATTCTGGCGGTATGGTACACGAGCAGAATGGAAAATCGGTTTTGAGTTTCCCCAATGCAGAATATGTAATTCAAAGAGGAGAGTGGGAGATTGCTTACAGTAAACCTTCCAAATCTTACCACACCGATATATTTGATGTTTTGCAGCGCAGCGGCAGTATCCGTTTTGTAGAAGGGGATGGCCAGCTGAATGAACAAATTAACTATGAAATTAGTGGCGGACATACAGAATTTCACCAGGTTTTTTTAATTCAAGAAGCCGGAGAAACTTATTTTTTTGGTGGTGATGTATTGCCCGAACCAGAACAGCTCATCAGGAAGTTTATGGCCAAATACGATTGCGATCCACGTAAAACCATGGAACTCCGTGAAGCCTATGGCAAAAGAGCCGCTGCTGGAAATTGGAATTGCATGTACTATCACGCCAAAACCAAGGCTTTTTCCAAAGTGGGTTTAGATGATCAAGGTTTTAAGATAATTTAATAAATCCCCTCCTTTTTAATTTAAGGATGGATGTCCCGATTTTGTATCAGGAGAGAAATCTAAGTCAATGGTTTTTGAGATTTCTCTCTTCGTTCGAAATGACGATTTATAAAAAAAGCCCCGCTCATTGCTGAACAGGACTTCATGTTTTAGTCTTTATTAAAATTACTTGCTAGCTACCAAAGTGATATCTAAAGTAAATTCATCATCAATAGCTTTGTCGCCAATGCTAGCTAAGAAACTTTTAGAACCGTAACGGATATCGTATTTGGTGCGATCAACTACTACACCTTTAGCAGATGCAGTAAAGGTATTGCCAGCAGCTTTGGTAGTAGCTTTAAAGCTCACCGGCTGGGTAATACCTTTGATGGTTAAATTACCAGTAACATTAATCACACCGGCACCAGCTGGGCTGATTTTACTTAATACGAAGGTAGAAGTAGGGTTTTTTTCTACACCAAAAAAATCATCTGCTTTTAAGTGACCTACTAATTTGTCGGCCCATTCGCCTTGTAAATCTGTACAAGAGATGCTGTTCATGTCAATAGTGAATGAACCTTTTTTCAGGTTAGTGCCATCTAAAGTTAAAGAACCACCGCTTAATTTGATGTTTCCGCTGTGCGCACTACCAATTTTTTTACCTACCCAAGCAATGCTTGATTTAGAAGCGTCTACCTTGAAAACTTCTTCTTTTACAGGTTTGATAAATGACATGCCCACTAATGCGATAGCGACAATGCCTAAGGTTGAGATTAATTTTTTCATTTTCTTTTTAATTTTTTTGATGAGACAAAGATATAAAATTAAAATAGATGTTTAAACATCTATTTTAATAATTGTTATTAATTTAGGAAAAACTCCTGGCATTTTAAAATAAAAAACCCCCGTTAGGATTTTCTAACAGGGGTTTTAGAGAGTTTGTGTCAATTATGCTAAACTTGCTTCCGCATAGCTTTCCAGCGGCGGGCAAGAACAAATTAAGGTACGGTCGCCATGGGTATCATTTACCCGGCCAACCGAAGGCCAGAATTTATATGCCGCTACATAAGGCAATGGGAAGGCCGCTTTTTGGCGGGTATAAGGATGTTCCCATTCGTTGGCTGTTACTACAGCTGCGGTGTGAGGTGCATTTTTAAGCGGGTTATTTGTTGGATCTAATATCCCTTTTTCTACATCTTCAATTTCATGACGGATAGCAATTAAGGCATCGCAAAAACGGTCTAATTCGTGTTTTGGTTCAGATTCGGTAGGTTCTACCATCAAGGTTCCGGCCACCGGGAAAGAAACCGTTGGTGCATGGAAACCGTAATCCATTAACCGTTTGGCAATATCGGTTACTTCAATACCAAAGTTTTTGAAAGAACGGCAATCTAAAATCATTTCGTGGGCGCAACGTCCGTTGGCACCGGCATATAAAACCGGGTAATGCTGCTCTAAACGGTTTTTCATGTAATTGGCATTGAGGATAGCGTATTTGGTAGCTTCGGTTAAGCCTTCGCCGCCCATCATGGCGATGTAAGCATGAGAAATTAACAAAATGGAAGCAGATCCCCAAGGTGCTGCAGAAACTGCCGGTATTGATTTATCTCCACCGATTTTTACTACCGGATGTCCGGGAAGGAAAGGCACCAAATGTTTGGCTACTCCGATTGGGCCCATACCTGGGCCGCCTCCGCCGTGCGGAATACAGAAGGTTTTATGCAAGTTGAGGTGGCAAACATCCGCACCGATAGCTGCCGGGCTGGTTAAACCAACCTGAGCATTCATGTTGGCACCGTCCATGTAAACCTGGCCGCCATGCTGATGAATGATATCGCAAATTTCAATGATCGATTCTTCAAATACGCCATGGGTAGATGGATAAGTCACCATCAGGCAAGAAAGATTTTTGCTGTGTTCTTCTGCTTTCGCTTTCAGGTCGGCCACATCAATATTTCCTAATTCATCGCATTTTACCACTACAATTTGCATTCCCGCCATAGAGGCAGAAGCCGGATTTGTTCCGTGTGCAGATGAAGGAATTAAAGCCACATGGCGGTGTCCTTCGCCGCGATCGATATGATAAGCACGAATCACCATCAATCCGGCATATTCGCCTTGGGCTCCGGCATTAGGTTGTAAGCTCATGGCCGCAAATCCGGTAATTTCGCTTAACCAAGTATTTAATTCATCAAAAATCTGCATGTAACCACCCACTTGGTCTGTTGGTGCAAATGGATGAATTTTGCTAAACTCTGGCCAGGTTACCGGAATCATTTCGGTAGTGGCGTTTAGTTTCATGGTGCATGAACCCAAAGCAATCATCGAGTGGCACAAAGACAAATCTTTGGCTTCTAATGATTTGATATAACGCAGCATTTCGTGTTCTGAATGATGCGAATTGAATACCGAATGGGTTAAATACGCAGATTGACGGGCTAATTCAGCCGGGTATTGTGGGTTTAAATCAGCCGAAAGGCTATTTAAATTGATATCGTTTAGGTTTTTGCCCTTTACTTTGGCAAATACTTTTACTAAGGTTTCAATATCTTCAAAACGGGTAGCCTCATCAATCGCGATGTTAACTACCGAACCTTTGTAATGCAGGTTTAGTTCGTTGTTTAATGCTTCAGAATGTACGGCATCAACCAGACTGCCTAAATCGTATTGCAGGGTATCGAAATAAAATTCATTCTGCTGGCTATAGCCCAATTCTTTTAAGGCCTTAGCCAATAAACCGGTTAAACCGTGAATTCGGTCGGCAATGGCTTTTAATCCTTGCGGGCCGTGGTAGGCGGCATACATACCGGCCATAATGGCCAATAAAGCCTGGGCAGTACAAATGTTGGAAGTGGCTTTATCTCTACGGATATGCTGCTCACGGGTTTGTAAGGCCATACGCAAAGCGTAATTTCCGGCAGAATCAATGGTTACACCAATAATACGGCCGGGCATTGAGCGTTTATATTCTTCTTTGGTGGCAAAAAATGCGGCATGAGGGCCGCCAAATCCCATTGGGATGCCAAAACGCTGAGAGGTACCTACCACAATGTCTGCACCCCATTCTCCCGGAGGAGTTAACAGAGTAAGACTCATTAAATCAACAGCAACGGTTAATTTAATGTCTTTTTGATGTGCTTTTTGAGCAAAATCGCGGTAATCGTAAATGGCTCCATTTCCGGCAGGGTATTGCACCAAAGCGCCAAACATGTTTTCATTTAATGCTACGGTGCGGTGGTCGCCAATGTGTAGTTCGATGCCATAAGGTGCCGAACGGGTGCGTAAAATATCGATGGTTTGCGGCAATACTTCTTCAGATACGAAGAAAGTTTTGGCATCGTCGTTTTTGCGCAAACTGTATTGCATAAACATGGCTTCGGCAGCTGCGGTACCTTCATCTAATAAAGAGGCATTCGCAATTTCCATTCCGGTTAAATCGATAACCATGGTTTGGAAATTTAACAAAGCCTGTAAGCGGCCTTGAGCAATTTCTGCCTGGTAAGGCGTGTATTGGGTATACCAGCCTGGGTTTTCCAATATATTTCGCTGTATTACTCCTGGAACAATTACTTCGTTGTAACCCTGACCAATAAAAGATTTAAAAATCTTGTTTTTAGAAGCCGTTTGTTTAAGGGTATTTAAATAATCGAATTCGCTTTGCGGCTCAGGCAAATTTAAAGCCTGTTTTAAACGGATATTTGCCGGTACGGTTTGTGCGATTAATTCGTCGACAGATTTTACACCGATGGTTTCCAACATAGCCTTTGTTGCGGCATCGTTAGGGGCAATATGTCTGTTTTGAAATCTTTCCTGGTAGTTTACGTTTATGCTCATGTAATTGCGGAATAATTGGTGTAGCAAAGGTAGGATTTTAAGGCATTGAAAGCAATCCTATATTCTTAGCCAAATGTCTTTTCAGGGTCTTTTTTATTCTAGTCTCAGCAGGGTCTCTCGAAGAGGACCCTGCTGAAGAATACTGCGTACCCAAATTAGTCGTTATACTGATTATGGCGATTAAGACTCTGCATAATAGTGAGGATAAAACCTGGTTTATCACTTTTACCTGCTTTAAATGGCTATCGCTTTTTGAAATTACTCAGTCGTACGAGATTGTTTATGATTGGTTGAAAATGATAAAGAGCAAAGAAAGTGTTAAGACGCTTGCTTTTGTGATTATGCCCAATCATGTCCATCTGCTGCTTTATTTAGAAAAAGATGAAGTTAATCTCAATCAGGTAATAAGCAATGGGAAAAGGTTTATGGCTTATGAGCTTATCAAACGATTGAAATTGCAAAAGACTAGTTTATTAAGTCTTTTGGCTAATTCTTGCTCATTTAATGAGAAAATGAAAGGTCAAAAGCATAAAGTGTTCGAACCTTCTTTTGATGCCAAGCCAGTATGTAGTGTTAAGTTTTTGAATCAAAAAATTGATTATATCCATGGAAATCCTGTAAAAGGGAAATGGAACTTATGTAATGAATATGTAGATTATGCGCACAGTAGTGCAGCATTCTATGAAAGTGAGATTCAGCACCCTTCAATAGACATTATAGATTATCGGCAATATTGGACTTGATTCCGCAGGGTCCTCTTTGAGAGACCCTGCGGGGACTTTGCTTTTGAGAGAAGGGTTATTTATCATCGGGGTCTCTCGAAGAGGACCCCGATGAGCCTAAATTAATTGAATCATTGCCTTGCCATGCTCGGGTTCAACTAATTCGCCAAAAGATTGTCGGTTTTTTTCTGAAATTTCCAGTTCTGCCAATAGTTTTTCAAATTCATCCGCAAAAGCGGGATCAATGGCTACCAGTAAACCGCCGCTGGTTTGCGGATCGGCTAAAATAGAAGTCCGGTAGTTCAAATC